>JACPWC010000126.1 GCA_016197225.1 Chloroflexota bacterium | reverse complement strand
TGTCATCTATTCGGGTCGAGGTTATGGGGAGCTGGGGTATCATATACCCCAGCATAACTCACCTAATTCAACTTTAACCCTAAAATTTTACTCGAAACGGGAGAATTAAGACCTATGATTCTTTGGTTAGATATGACTGCGACATTAATACATCCGGTCTGCGGTATTCCGCGGCTGACAAGGATCCTCTTGGCGTTTCCCCTTATATTTTGGGCGACAGCAACAAATTCAGCACGCGCTACTTGACACTAGAATACAAGAATAACTTGGATGCTTTGATTAGCGAGTTAAACAGAGCTGAAGGAGATACTCGCAAGGCATTTTCCCACATTGATATTTGCGCGTGTTGGGGCCAAGTAGTCGACTCGTTCGCGGGTTATACATTAGAGGAAATTACGTCCCAGAACATTGATGAACGGAGATATCCTGGCGTTACTCATCTACTTCGCCGTGATAGCGACACGCATGTAGTACAAGTAATCATGCTCGCAAAAATCGTTGAGATGATTAATACAGGTCGACTTTCACTCAGATAATATCATTGCTGACGTCGGTCTGGAATTTCTCACACGAAACCGAGCGGGCGGGAATCACATCTTGCCCGCTTTTGTTTAATGCTACACTGCGGCGCAACTTCAACTGACAACTTCTATGAACCTCTTCTATCCCTACATCGAAACCCGGGAACCCACCGACCGCCACGCCAACCTCAAAGCCGAAAAAGCGCCCGTGTTCCGATTCTCAAACGGCCTTCTCAATCTGAAGCCCTCATGCTCGACCCTTCAAAACTCCCCCACTTCCTCATCGCCTCATTAATCCTCCTCCTCACCCCTGGCCCGACGGTGCTGTACATCATCGCCCGCAGTGTTGCCCAGGGCCGCGCCGATGCCGGGCGAAAACAGGGCGGCCTGCCGCCATCGTTTGCCGTATAATTGCCTCAACTTATAATGGCTTTACCCTTCGATCTCAGCAAATTGGTCGAATTCTGCCGTCGCAACTACATCAACCGGCTGGCCCTCTTTGGCTCGGCCATTCGCGACGACTTCCAGCCAGACAGTGATATAGACGTGCTGGTGGAATTCGAGCCGGGCCATGTGCCGGGGCTGGCATTCTTCGCCTTGCAGGACGAGTTGGCGGCGATGTTTGGCCGGGCCGTTGACTTGCACACGCCCAAAAGCCTGAGCAGATATTTCTGGGAGCAAGTTCTCAAAGAAGCAAAGTTGCTCTATGCACAAGAGTAACATTATTCGCTTGCAGCACATGCTCGATGCGGCACAAAAAGCTGTGCAGTTTAGCGAAGGCCACCAACGCGCTAACCTGGACAGCGATGACATGTTCTCACTGGCTGTTGTGCGCCTGATAGAAGTTGTCGGTGAAGCCGCCAGTAAGGTGATGCCGATTGTATTGCGGCAGATGGAGGATCATATTCAGAAATATGGTATTCTATCGTGTAGCGGGGGTAAGCCCACAACTCTCGCAGAACTTCACAAAGAATATGAGGTGCATCATGAATGCCGTGGAATTCCGGGCCAAAGTTAAGAACGGGATGATTGAAATTCCCCAGGAGTATAAGGAGCATTTTAAGAGCCTGGTGCGAGTCATCTTGCTGGCTGACGACTCGCAAGCCTCAGGCGTCAATCTGATCGATCAACTTCTTGCTAATCCGCTGAGAGTCAAAGGCTTTCAACCTTTAAAACGCGAAGCCGTATATGTCCGATAATTCGGTGGTCGCCTGCTTCGACGTGCCGGTGCTATATTCAGAAGATATGCAACATGAGTTGATGATTGAGCAACATCTGCAAATCTTGAACCCCTTGTTGTAGAGCTATTGCGCAGAGAAGCAAGCGGGCGGGTTGCAATGACCGTGCCCGCTTTTGTTTAATGCCAAACTGCGACGAATTTTGGGTCTCCCGGCTTTAACGGGAAATGGGACGCAGACGCAAAGCGCGCGGATAAACACAGATTTTATTTTTTATCAGCGAAAATCAGCGCGCGAAGCGTCTGCGTCCCAAATTTCTTTCACGCTAAATCCGGTAGAGCCCGAGTTTTTAGAGAGCGGCTCAAATGGAACTTTACCCCTACACCGACTCCTGGGCCGAAAACGACCGCCACGCCAACTTCAAAGCCGAAGTTGCGCTTTACACCGTCGCCGACCCATTGCCAACGCTGGAAGTGTTGAGCGAGAGCACCGGCATCCCTGTTCCTTGTCTCGTTCGCTACGTGCTGGTGAAGTACGCGGCCTCCGGCGCAGATGCTTTGCTGGCGATGGGGCCGGTTGTTCTGCAACAGATGGAGAGTCACGTTGCGAAGGCTGAGGCAATCGGGACGGATGAAGCCAGGGTAGCGGCTTACGAATCGCTGAAGGAAATTGTGGCCTGGTTGCGGGCAGGGACGGCATGAATCACCACCGCCACTCTCCGCCCGATTGAATTGACATCGCTGTTCTGCCCCCCTATAATGCCGCCATCCAACGGTGACACGCCATCTTCATACCTAAATAGCGCCGCAACCCGGCGCGCCCCATTTCTTCTCAGGAGGAGAAAATGAACAAGCATTACCACAACCTATGGAGACTACTAATTATTGCCACCCTGGTGACTCTGGCCGCCTGCGGTCAGGCGGCCACCACGCCCACCGCCGCGCCGCAGGCCACCTCGGCCCCGGCATCGGCCCCGCCGCCGACTGCCGTGCCGACCGAGGTTCCCACCGCCGCGCCGCTCGGCGCGGCCAACACCCTCGTCTACGATTCCAACATTGACGACTTGATCACCCTCGACCCGGCGGTGGCTTACGAGTTCAGCGGCGTGCTGATCGTCCACAATGTCTACGAGGGCCTGGTGCAGTTTGTGGGGTCTGACCTCAGCGACCTGAAGCCCGGCCTGGCTGAGACCTGGGACGTGAAGGAAGCGGGGGATAATTGGGAAGTGACCTTCCACTTGCGCGACGGGGCCAAGTTCGCCAGCGGCAACCCGATCACCGCCGACGACGTAGTGTATTCCTTCCAGCGCGTGATCTCGTTGAACAAATCCCCGGCGTTCCTCTTCATTGATATTGCGCAACTGACAACCGACAGCATCCAGGCCGCCGATGCCAAGACCGTCGTCGTCACCATGCCCAAGACGGCCAGCCCGCAGGCCTTCCTCTCGATCCTGACCTTCACCATCGGCGGCATCGTGGATTCCAAAGAGGTGAAGGCGCACGAGGCCGACGGCGACTTTGGCTCCAACTGGTTGCTTGACCACTCGGCCGGCAGCGGCCCCTACATGGTCGCTCACTGGGAGAAAGATGTCGAAGTCCTGCTGAACGCCAATCCCAATTACGGCGGCACGCCGCCCCTGTTGTCGTCGGTGCTGGTCAAACACGTGCCGGAGTCGGCCAACCAGCAGGCTGAGTTGGAAGCCGGCGACGCCGACCTGGTGCAGAACCTCACGCCCGAACAAATCGCGGCAGTTTCGGGCGCGGAGGGCGTAGCGACGACGACCGGCGACAGCCTGTTGCTCTTCTACGTGGGCATGAACGCCACCGTCAAACCGCTCGACGACGTCAAAGTTCGCGAGGCGTTGCGCGCCGCCATTGACTACGACGGCATCATCAACGGCCTGCTGTCGGGCAACGGCAAGAAGGTGCAGACGCTCGTGCCCGCCGGCCTTCTCGGCTACAACTCCGACGCTCCGTTCCAACAGGATGTAGACAAGGCCAAAGCCCTGTTGAAGGAAGCCGGGCAGGAGAACGGCTTCTCGATAGAAATGCTGGTTCCCACCGGGGCCGGGCCGGGCGGCATCGCCTGGGCCGACCTGGCCGCCAAACTGCAATCGGACTGGGACAAGATCGGAGTCAAGGTGGATATCAAGCAAGTCGCCTTCGCCGAACTGCTCGGGTCGTATCGGGCGCAGAAAGGACAATTGGTGCTCGTCCTGTGGGGGCCAGACTTCCCCGATCCCGATGCGAACGCCGGGCCGTGGACTGACATCAACGCCCATTCCATTGCCTTCCGCAATGCCTGGGATGACCCGATCGCCGAGAAGACCCGCGCCGCGGCGCTGATCACAGACCCGGCTGAACGCGCGGCGGCCTACAAGGAAATCACCGATTACGTGCTTCACAACGGCCCGTATGCCGTTCTCTATCAGCCCACTCAGTTGTTCGGCATCCGGGCGAACGTCACGGGTTTTGCCTGGAACCCGATGGGCTACACCGATTTCTGGACAATTGGCAAGTAAAGGAACACGAGGCTTGTCACTTTAGATCACAGCGACGCGCCGATTCTGTTTCCCGACAGATTGGCGCGTCGTCTGTTTTCCTTCAGTTTTCCTCAGACCCTAAGGGTCCGCTTCGCGAGACCCTTAGGGCCTGACAACTTTGATGCGCCTGCTTACTTATTTTATCCGCCGGTTGGTTGGCATCGTGTTCGTGATGGTCGGCGTGTCCATCATCACCTTCGCCATCTCCCACGTCGTGCCCGCCGACCCGGTCGCGGCGGCCCTGGGCGACCACGCCACCGACGACCAAATCGCCGCCTTCCGGGCCGAGTACGGACTCGACAAGCCGCTGGCCGAGCAATATGTGATTTACATGACCGGCCTGCTCCACGGCGATCTGGGCCGGAGCATCCGCACCCGGCGGCCGGTGGCCGACGACCTGCGCGATTTTTTGCCGGCGACGTTTGAACTGTCGTTTGCCGCATTGATCGTGTCGTTGTTCATCGGCCTCCCGGCTGGCATGATCTCGGCCGTCGCCCGCAACCGCCTGCCCGATCACTTCGTGCGCGTGTTCTCGCTCGTCGGCGGCTCCCTGCCGATCTTCTGGCTGGGGTTGATGCTCATCAGCCTCTTCTACAGCCGGCTCGACTGGCTGCCCAGCGGGGCCCGCCTCGATCAATTCCTCGACCCGCCGCATTCGATCACCGGGCTGTACGTCGTGGACAGTCTGCTCACCGGCAACGTGGCTGCCCTCCAAAGCAGTCTGCATCACTTGCTCCTGCCGGCCTTCACCCTCGGCTATTTTTCGACGGCGGTCATCGCCCGCATGATGCGGTCGAGCATGTTGGAAGTCATGCGTCAGGATTACATGCTGGTCGCCCGGGCCAAAGGGTTGCGCCAGCGGGCCGTCATCCTGCGGCACGGGTTGCGCAATGCGCTGATCCCCACCCTGACCATTATCGGCGTGACGTTCGGCAGTCTTCTCTCCGGCGCGGTACTGACGGAGACCATCTTCAGTTGGCCGGGGTTAGGCCGTTACGCGACGGCCTCAGCCATCAGCCTCGACTTCCCGGCGGTGATGGGCGTAACACTATTAGCCGCCGTGATCTATCCGCTGGCAAACTTGCTGGTAGACCTGGGCTATCACTGGCTCGACCCGCGCATCCAACATGGCTGAACCTTCAGAGACAAGCGTATTGTCCTCGCTTGAAACGACCGCCCCGGTTCGGCGGCGGCCAGCATTCCTGCGCAGTCCGTTGACTGTGGCCGGTCTGGCGCTAATGCTCTTCTTTGCCCTGAGCGGATTGCTGGCCCCGGTGTTAGCGCCCGCCGACCCGCTCGAACAAGACCTGTCATTTCGCCTCAAGCCGCCATCCTCGACCCATTGGCTCGGCACCGATCAATTGGGCCGGGACGTGTTGAGTCGCATTCTTTTCGGAACACGCATTTCGCTGACGATTGGTTTGGTGGTGGTCGGCTCTGCCGGGACGTTTGGAACGTTGGTGGGGTTGGTGGCTGGCTACCAACGCGGGCTGGTGGACGAGGCCTTGATGCGAGTGACCGATGTCTTCCTGGCATTCCCCGCGCTCATCCTGGCAATGGCAATTGCCGGGGCGCTCGGCCCCAGCCTGAACAACGCCATGATTGCGATTGCGGTGGTGACCTGGCCGGTGTATGCCCGGCTGGCGCGTGGCCAGGTGCTGTCCTTGCGAGAGCGCGAATTTGTGGAGGCCACCCGCGCGCTCGGCGCTTCGCCGGGGCGTATCATCTGGCGTCATCTCCTGCCAAACAGCCTGGCGCCGATCCTGGTGCAAGCCAGCTTCGACATGGGCGGGGCCATCCTCTCGGCGGCGGGCCTGAGTTTCATTGGCTTTGGGGCGCAGCCGCCCACGCCGGAGTGGGGGGTCATGATCAGCGAGGGCCGGAAGTTTATCAGCACCCAGCCCTGGCTCTCCCTCTTCCCCGGCCTGTCTATTCTCCTGACAGTCACCGCCTTCAATTTTATCGGCGATGGCTTGCGCGACACGCTCGATCCGCGGTTGAGGGGGAACGGGTAGGCAAGTTCTGGCTCTACCAGATTTAACGTGAAAAAAAGTTTTGGGACGCAGACGCTCTGCGCGCTGATTTTCGCTGATAAAAAACAAAATCTGCGTCCCAATTCACGCTCAAGCCGGGAGACCCAAGTTCTCTATCATGCCTGCTAAAACAAAACCCCAAACCCCGTGAAACCGTATGGTCACTTGGACAGCGTACTGCCTATCAGAATGCCGTTCGCCCAGTAAGCGCCGGTAGCGCCTGCCGGCAACAAGTCATAGGTGGCGGCCTGGTCGTAGGGAATACGCTCGATAAAAGTGACGGCGCCACCGTCGAGCCGGTCGCCGCCTTGAAGATCGCCTAACTCGCGCCCGTCAGCCGTCGGGTGGCCGGGTGAGGCCCACAATTCGCGGCCATCACTCAATTGGAGGTGAACCACCCGATGAGTAGATGGAACCGCGACCCGCACAACTTCAAGAATGGGAGCCGCCACTCGCCTGCCAGCCGCGTCTACCGTCCAAACCGTCATCCCGGCGCGCAATTCGCTCACGGCTACCGGCCCGGCCGGCGTGTCAATGCGCGTGTTGGCGGCGAGGCAGATAGGGCAGGCGGCGATGGAGGCCGTCTTTTGGTGAACGGTGATTCCTCCGGCGCTATCAATAAACCCCTGGACGATAAACCCCTCCTGCTGGTTGTCTGAAATTTGCAGTTGAAACTCATAACCGTCCCCTGACAGGTTGAACAAGATGGCGCCCAGTTTCTTGTGTTCGCGGTAAATGAGCAACTTTTGCTCGTCGGTGAAATTTGTCGCGCCGCTCAGGTTGTGATGGGCAAGGATGGCATTGAACTCTTCGATATTGGCCTGAAGTTCGGGGAAGTGCTGGCGGGCGAGGTCGGCCTCATCGGCCCGGGCTATCGGGTAATAGTCAGGATCGCAAAAGAACAGGTTTGGGAATTGGGCCAGCACTTGATACTTCAACTCGGTAGCGCCCGCCACAACACCGGTCGCTTCCGAAGCCGGAGTCGGCGCAGAGGCCGGGCCGGAGCCACAGGCGGCAAAAAATACAACCAGAATGACCGTAGCGAGATGGTTGATTTTCATGTTGAGGCTACCTCTGCGATTGGCTATCGTCACGCAGTTGATAGACGCCGGGTAGGGACAAAAAGTTCAAGTTGCGGCGTAGACCGTCAACAACTCCGTCGTGGCCCCGGGCGCAATCAGCCGGACGTCCATTTGAATGTCTTCGAGGTGCGCTTGCACGGCGGCGTGGTCAATGCCTGGCGGGGCGTAGACGGTGAAAAGAGCGTTTCGGGTGGCGGGGGTGATGCGCGTGCGCCGGTCGGGGCCATAAATGATGCTGGAAGTCACGCCTTCGGCATCGGCCATGAAGATGTCGCCCGCCTTCAGAGTTTCGTCTTTGCCGTTCAGCAGGGTATAAGCCTCGTCGCCCTGGGCCACGCCCAGCCTCAGGGGCTGGCGCAGGGTATCGAGGTCGTGACCGGCGGTGAGCAATCCGTTCTTGAGTTCGGCCATGAACATGCACTCGACCAGGGCGGCGGCGCACGGCAGGGACTTGCCCTTGAGGACGACCGACTCCAATTGCAATTGAACGTGATAACTTTTTTTGAAGCGCCCGTAGTAGGCGTTGTAGGCTCGGATGACGGGCAGGGCGTTGAAGGCCGCCCGGTCGTAACCGGCATAGCGCGCGCGTAACCCGGCCTCCAACTCGGCTTTGCGGCGCTCCAGTTCGGCGTGCTGCTCCGGGTTGGCCAGGCCGTACATGACCAGAAGCCCTTGTGAGGCGCCGGGGTAGGTGGTTTGCCAGGTTTTGGAGAGGGTTAGCATGGGTGGGGCTGAGTTTCTGTCAACGGGTTGCTGGACTTCACTGCCGCCTCACGCCGGGCCAGCCACCGCCGCCTCGCACTCCGCCAACACCTGTCGAGCCTCGTCCAATTCCCGGTAGCGCAACTTCGTATAAATCTCCACTGCGCGCCGGGCGTGGGGCAGGGCCTCGGCGGCGTTGCCCTGCCGGAGCAGGGCGAGGGCGAGGCGATGGCAATCCACGCCAACCAACTCCTGTTGCCCCAGTTTCTCGGCCAGCGGCAACGCCTCCCGTGCCAGTCGTTCGGCCTCCGGCCATTGCTGGCGATCATTGGCAAGTTCGGCGAGGTTGCCGGTGAAACTGACCACACCTTCCTGGTAATTGACTTTCCGCGCTATTCGCAGGGCCTCGGTGTAGTCGCGCTCGGCGGCGGCGTAGTCGCCCAACGCGTGCTCGGCCCAAGCGAGGGCGGTGAGGTCAATCGTCACATCCTCGCTCTCCGCCTGCAGAGTGCGCGTTAACTCCAGCGACTCGCGGAAGGCGGCGATGGCGGCGGCATAGTCTTTGTTCAACTGGTGGCCGATGCCACGCAGGTGGATGGCGAGGGCCCGCTCCCGCGCTCCGGTCGAAGATGCGGTTTGCCAGTGGCCCTCGGCCCGCGCCGCCCAGCGCAAGACCTCGGCCCCCTGGCCGCGCAGGTTGCACACCCAGCCCGCGTCGTAGGCGCGCCAGCCCGCCTTGCGCCAGTCTTTGGCGGCCTCTGCTTTGGCCTCGGCCTGTTCGCTCAGCGCCAGTTGTTCATCCCACAGCCCGGAAAATTGTAAGAATTTCTGAAACGCGTCGCACAGCGTTTGCAGGCGGTCGTTCTCGCCTTGCAAAAACAGCGGCAGGGCGGCGCTCAGGCGCGGCCACGCGGCCTCCAGCGCCGGGAAGCGGTCGTATTTTTCGTAGCCGTTCTCCAGCGCCAGCGCAAATATCTGGTCGGTCAGGCGGTCGCCGGTCTGTCGCACGGCCTCCGGGCGTTTGCGTTTGAGGAAGAGGGCGGCGAGGGGAGGGAGGAAAAAGAGATTGGAGGGTCGGAGATTAGACGCTTCGCGTGGAGAATTAGAGGATTGGAGATTAGTGGAGATTAGGATGGAGCGGTCGGTGAGGTCTTCGAGGGCGGTTTGGGCGGCGGGTTGGGGAAGGCCGGCCATGTCGGCAATCCAGGTCAGTTCGGCGGGCTGGGTGAAGTGCGTCAGGGCGGCCAGCACTTTGGTCTCGCTCTCGGTAAAGGTCTCCACCAGGTCGCCAAAGATGTATTCCAGCGGGTCGTTTTCAGAAGCGAGCGGCGCGGCTTTGAGGAAGTCGCAGGCCTGAGCCACGGTGCGGCACTGCCCGCGCCCCAACTGCCCGGCCGCCCACTGCAACAGCAGGGGGTTGCCGTGGGTAAGCTCGTAGAGCATTTGCCGTTCGGCCTCGCTTGCGCGGGCGAGGAGCTTGTTGTTCTGGGCCAGTTCGGCCAGCAGGGCCAGCGCGTCGGCCTGCTCCAGCCGGTCGAGGCGGATGGCGCGGGCGTCCACCTCGGGGCGACGGCGGCGGCTGGTGACCAGGGCCTTGTTGCCCTCCGGCAGGCGCGCCAAAAACTGAAAGACCCGTGCCTGTTCACCTTCGCCAAAGGTCTCCAAATTGTCAATCACGATCAGGGCATGCGCCCCGGCCAGGGCGCGACGGACGGCGTTGGCCCGTTCGTTGGGGTCGCTCCTGGCAATGTCGGCCTCGCCCAACTCCATCGCCAGTTCTTTCAGCAAGTCCAGGTAGTTGGGGAGCATGAAGTCTTCCAGCTTCTCCTCGCCAGCCGGGGTGAGCTGGCGGATCTTGGCCGAGAGGAAGATTTTGCGGGCGAAGTGCGCGGCGGGGGCAAGGTGCCCGGCGCGAATCGCCAGCGCGGTTTTGCCAATGCCGCCCGGGCCGTCAATCAGCGCGCCCCAGGTGCGGGCCTCGGGCGCGATGGCTTCGGCAATGCTGGCCAGTTCCTTCTCGCGGCCAAAGAAGTAAGGTTGGGAGGGGAAGGAGGATTTGAGACCTGTCGGGTTTTGGAAACCTGACAGGTCTGCGCCGTGGTAGTGCGTTTCGATTTTGATGTTGTCCCGGCCTGCCATGTCGCCAGCGCCGATTGTCACCTGGGCGTCTTTCTCCAGTTGCACGCCGCCCATTTGAATCGTCGTCTCTCCAGCGTCGGCTGACGGCGGCGCGGCGGGCCGTTCCAACTTCAACCCCACCTTCTGTAAGGTGTGCAGAACAAACTGGGCGGCGTTGCGGGCGGCCTCTGCTTGTCGTTTGGCTTTGTCATCGGCTTTGTGGCCGTCACCCCAATCGCAAATGGCCTTCACCAGAATCCAGTCCACGCGCGCATCCTGACAGGCTACGTACAGGCCCGCGCCTTCCATCTCGCCGCCAATCGCTTCGGGTTCGTGCTTCAACAGTGCCTGCCGGAACTCCAGGTTGTCCACCAATTTTTCGCCGGAGAGGATCAAGCCAAAGCGCACGGCGGGGCCGTCCCAATACAGTTCGGCGCTCCGGCAACGGTCGAGCAATCGCGGTGAGCAGTCGGCGCGCGTACCGCGCGGCAGGGTCTCGGTCGCGCCCACCCGTCCCGGCTCGTACAGCGTCAATTGTTTGGCCACCAGAATGTCGCCCATCTTCTGTTTGGCCTCGTTCACGCCAAAGGCGATGCCCACCATCACCACCGCGCCCGGCTTGAGGGCCTCGAGTCCTTTTTGCACCGTCTGGAGAGTCGCGCCCAAACTCGCCGCGCCCATTTCAGATTGCACGAGCGACACGCGCGTGTCGTTCACCACGCCGAGGTCGTGATAGGTCTTGTCGCCCAGCGCCTGCGGTTGCGGGTCGCGCCCGGTCGCCTCGCGAAAGGCCTGAAAGACGGCGCGGGTTTCAACGTTGGTGGCAGTGACGAGCAGAACGTCGGTGGTTGGGTTGGGCATGGACACGGCCTCGCGCGAGAGATGATGGGTATTCTACTCCAATCTGAATATACTGGACGCGGGCACAAGCTGTGCTTTACTCGTTCCCATTGGCAACGGATGTGGTAACGGATGTAGCGGACAAGGCGGCGCAAACATCCGTTACACGCGAAGCGGCTACATAATCCGTTGCCAAAAAGCGCAAAACATGACCGTGTTGAGTATAGAGCTTACGCAGTTGAAGGGTGCCATTCCGTTTTCACCCGCTTATCCGTTTCGCCGAAGGCAATCCGTTGTCAGTCAGGTTGCGGTATCATATGGCACTTGGAGACAGACATGCTAGAACCTGCAAAGCTTCCCCTCTTCCTCATCGCCTCATTAATCCTCCTCCTCACCCCCGGCCCGGCGGTGTTGTACATCATTGCCCGTAGTGTTGACCAGGGCCGCCTGGCCGGGCTGGTTTCGGTGTTGAGCGTCGAAATCGGCAACTTCTTTCACGTGCTGGCGGCCACGTTCGGCCTGTCGGCGATATTGCTCTCATCAGCCACAGCCTTTGCCGTCGTCAAATACCTCGGCGCGGCCTATCTCATCTATCTGGGCATTCGCAAACTGCTCTCGCGCGAAGAGGCCGGGGCTGTCCCAACCGTCGAGGCGCAGAGTCACCGCCGCACCTTTTCGCAGGGCGTGCTCGTCGCCGTCCTCAACCCCAAGACCGCCTTGTTCTTCTTCGCCTTCCTGCCGCAGTTCGCCGACAGCACCCGGGGGCCGATCGCGCCGCAGATGTTCGCACTGGGTTGCATCTTTGTGGTGATGGCAATTTTCAGCGACGGGATGTATGCCTTGTTGGCCGGGACTGCGGGGCAGTGGCTCAAAGGCAACCGCAACTTCCTGCGGGCCGAGCGTTATATTGCCGGCAGTGTCTACATCGGGCTGGGAGTCACCGCCGCTTTCGCCGACGCGGGCCGGAAGTAGAGCGGCCTTCATGCCTTTTGCCCAAACTCCCCGCCCCAAAACGCTGACCGCGCTGGCCGAGGCCGCCTTCACCCCGTTCTGGCTCGACGATCCCAGACGCCCGGAGCCGGCCGCTCCGCTGACCCAGGACACGAAGGCCGATCTGGTCGTCGTCGGCGCCGGCTTCACCGGCTTGTGGACGGCCCTGCTAGCAAAGGAGGCTGACCCGGCGCGCGACGTCGTGCTGTTGGAGGCCGGGGAAACCGCCGACGGCGCAACCGGCCGCAACGGCGGCTTCGTCGCCGCCTCGTTGACACACGGTTTCCAAAACGGCTACGCCCGTTGGCCGAAAGAACTGGCGACCCTCATCGCTTTGGGTCAGGCCAATCTCGAAGCAATTGAAACGACGGTGATCCGCCTCGGCCTCGACTGCGACTTCGTGCGTTCGGGCGAGTTGGTCGCCGCCACCGAACCTTACCAGGTGAACGACATGCGCCCGGCCCCGGCGCTGACCGCGCCCTACGGCGAAAAACTTGAATGGTTGGACGGCGAGCAAACTCGGGCCCGAGTCAACTCGCCGCTCTTTCTCGGGGCGCTGTACACCGCATCGGGAGTCGCGATGGTCAACCCGGCGCGCCTGGCCTGGGGTTTGCGGCAGGCCTGTCTGGCATCTGGCGTGCGCTTGTTTGAGCACACGCCGGCTGTGGGTTTGCTCGAAGACGACAAGCGCGTCGTCGTGCAGACTCCGCATGGATGCATCCAAACGGCGCGAGTGGCGCTGGCGACCAACGCCTTCCCGCCGCTGTTGAAGCGGCTTTCGTATTACGTGGTTCCGGTTTACGACTACGTGCTGGCCACCGAGCCGCTCTCTGCCGCGCAACGCGCAACAATCGGCTGGCAGGGCCGGGAGGGGTTGAGCGACGCGGGCAACCAGTTCCACTATTCGCAGATGACGGCTGACGGGCGAATCGTCTGGGGCGGCTACGACGCGGTCTATTATTGGAACAACGGGTTCGGGCCGCACCTGGAGCGCGATACGGAATCGTTCGGGCGGCTGGCCGAGCACCTCTTCCAAACCTTTCCCCAGCTTGAGGGGTTGCGCTTCACCCACGCCTGGGGCGGGGCCATTGACACTTGCAGCCGGTTCAGCCCCTTCTGGGGCACGGCCTATCGCGGGCGGCTGGCCTACGCCCTGGGCTACACCGGGCTGGGCGTGGGCGCGTCGCGCTTTGGGGCGCAGGTGATGCTCGACCTGCTCGACGGGCGCGACACCGAGCGGACGGCGCTCGAAATGGTGCGCACCCAGCCCACACCCTTCCCGCCGGAGCCGATCCGATCCATTGGCATCAACCTGACTCGCTGGTCGCTGGATCAAGCGGATCGCAATCATGGCCGCCGCAATTGGTGGTTGCGGATGTTGGACGGGCTAGGGCTGGGGTTCGACTCTTGAGGGGCGATAGTCATGATTGAAATCCATCCTGAAACCGCCGGCGAGATTCCGGCTATTCATCGTTTGAACGTGCAAGCCTTTGACAATCGCCCGAACGAGGCCCGGCTGGTGGATTCGCTTCGGGCGGCGGGCAAGGCGGTGATCTCATTGGTGGCCGTCACTGAAGGGGAAGTGGTGGGCCACGCCCTGTTCTCGCCGGTGACGCTTGACCCAGCCAACGCCGGTTTCATTGGCGAAATTCGCGGCCTATCTTTTTGCTTCACGGCGTGGTGAAATATGCGCCGGAGTTCAACGAAGCGGGCGCTTGATAAACCTTCCGCCGCGAATTACGCGAATTGACGCTAATTTTCAAAACCAATTCGCGTTCATTGGCGAAATTCGCGGCCTATCTTTTTGCTTCACGGCGTGGTGAAATATGCGCCGGAGTTCAACGAAGCGGGCGCTTGATAAACCTTCCGCCGCGAATTGCGCGAATTGACGCTAATTTTCAAAACCAATTCGCGTTCATTGGCGAAATTCGCGGCCTATCTTTTTACAACACTGCAATCCGTCCAAGAATGAACTCGCGCTCGACTTGATTCTGGGTGAGGTCTAACGCGAGACGATAGGCTTCACGCGCCGAGTCAGGCTGACCCAGGCGGCGAAACATGTCGGCCCGGGCGAGGTGATAGGGCGCGTAGGCGCTCAACGCGTCGGCGAGCGGTTCGAGCAGGAGCAGGCCGTCTTGCGGGTTGGAGGCCATAGAAATGGCGACGGCCTGATTGAGGCGAATGATGGGGGTGTCAATGAAGCGTCGCAGTTCACCATAGAGCGCAGTGATGCGCCGCCAGTTCGTGGCTTCAGCCGTTGGGGCGCGAGCGTGCAGGGCGGCAATGGCGGCCTGAATTTGATACGGCCCGACCTGTCGCATCTCAAACGCCTTGTCCACCAGCGCCAACCCCTCTTGAATGTTGCGCTTGTCCCACAACGAACGATCCTGATCGCCGAGCAAAATTAATTCGCCGCGCGTCCCCACCCGCGCCGCGCGGCGCGAGTGCTGGAGCAACATCAGCGCCAGCAGGCCCAACACTTCGGCGTGTTGCGCGGGCGGCACGTCGGTGTGCGTTTGCCGGATCAGTAGCTCAAGCACACGGCCCAGGCGGATGGCGTCGTCGCACAGCTCGTGCCGGATCAAGGCCTCACCGCCAGTGGCGGCATACCCTTCGGTGAAGATCAAATAGAGGACGGTGAGGACGGAGTCGAGCCGTTCAGCCAATAAGTGAGCAGGCGGGACGTAGTAGGGGATGCCGGCGTTTTTAATTTTGCGTTTGGCTCGCACCAACCGTTGGGCCAGGGTGGGCACGGGGAGGAGAAAGGCGGCGGCGATCTCGGCGGTGGTCAGGCCGCCCAGCGTTTGCAGGGTGAGGGCGATCTGTTGCTCCACCGGCAGGGCCGGGTGGCAACAGGTGAAGATTAGTTTGAGACGTTCGTCGGGAATCTCTTCGAGGTCGTCGAAGTTCTCGGAGACGGTCAACTGATCCGGCGGCAGGTCTTCAAGTTGTCCCGGCTCAACCGGGGCTGAGCGATTCCGCCGCAGGCGATCAACGGCTTTGCGGCGGGCGACGGTGGTGAGCCACGCGCCGGGCTTGTGGGGCGCGCCGTCGCGTGACCAGTGCTCCAGCGCCGAGAGGAAGGCGTCCTGCAAAGCTTCCTCGGCCAACTCAAAGTCACCCAGCCAGCCGATGAGAGTGGCGAGGAGTTGACCGTATTCCTGCCTGTGAACGCGTTCGAGGAATTGAGGCGTGGTGTCAGTCAGAGGCTACAACGCCGCCCCGCTACAGCGCCCGCATGCGATTATTCTTGGGGTTGTGCTCGACCTCGGCCAGCCCAAGCGCTTCCATGAGCGGCGGCACGTACACGCCGAAGCGACCCCGCAGGCCTTTCTTCAGGCCGTACCAGCCGCCAACCGGATTCTTCGGCGAGCGCCCCCAGGCTTCAACGGTTCCTTCCGCCGCCGGTTTCTGCTCGTCCGCGCCGCCCAGCGGCATCCAGTCGCCGCGCGCCTTGAGCATGGCGCGCAGGTCTTCGAGGCAACGCAGGTGATAGCGCAGTTCCGTCTTGCCCACGACGCAGACGAGGGCCGGCGGGTCTGCCGCTTCGTCGCGATACATCTGGAACTCGGAACTGCCGCTCGCGGTTTTCAACTGCCAGGGTTTCTCTCGCGTGCCCTGCCCTTTGCCGCCGCTTGCTTTTGCTTTCGCCTTTGGCTTGGGCGCGGCTTTCCTGGCGGACGGCTTCGCCTTTGTTGCGGCTTTTGTTTTTGTGGCCATGGTTGCCTCCAAAAATGTTCTTTTACTTTTCGCTCTCGGCCCGTTTTTTCAGGGCGGCGGCGAACTCGTCGAAGGCGGGTTGCAGGTCGGGGATCGAGCCGGTGATCATCGGGGCCATCAGCCCGGTGTAATCTTCGCGCATGGCGAAGTCCACACTCCCGTCGGCCTGCTTGGTCAGGGTGTAGGTGCGCGCGCCTCTGAACAAACCGAATGGCATGCCGTCGGCCCACACCATCCGCTGAGGCGGAGTAAACTCGGTGACCTTGAGCGGGAAGGCGCGACCGGGGTTGATCTTCACCCACACGGTGACCTTTTCACCGGGGACGATCTTGCCTTCGATTTTGTCCACCGTCGTGTTCCACTCCAGCCAGCGCGAGGCGTCGGTCAGAATCTTCCAGACGGTTTCGGGCGAAGCTTTGATGTTGGTGGTGACGCTGAAAGATTTCATGGGTGATCCTCCTCAGCCAGCACGACGCTGTGGGTCATGATAGCACTAATTTTGGGCAAGGGAAATTGGAGTTGGGCAGACCTGTGAGGTCTTCAAGACCTCACAGGTCTGCCTGGAAGGGACAAGAGGTCTACTGCGCCTGGCTGAAGTCCATGATCGGGCGGACTTCGATGGAGCCGACGCGCGCGCCGGGACATTTGGCCGCCCAGTCAATAGCCTCGTCGAGGTTCTTGCAATCAATCAGGTAGTAGCCGCCGAGTTGCTCTTTGGTTTCGGCGAACGGGCCGTGAGTGGTGACCTTCTTGCCGTCTTTCACCCGAACGGTGGTGGCGGTAGCGGTGGGTTGCAGGGCCTCGCCGCCCTTGTATGCGCCGGACTTTTGTATGGCCTCAGTATAGGCCCAGTATTCACCCATCCAGGCATCCATTTCTTCCTTCGTCGCGCTGGCGTCGGCCTTCTCGTCGCTGTAGATAAGAATCAGGTATTGCATGGCTTGATCTCCTTTTGAATGTCGGGCAGTTTTTCTGTCCCTTTGTTATACCGACGCAGGAGAGTCGTCGGAATCGACATCCCGGTCTACGAATTTTGGGTCTCCCGACTTTAACGGGAAATAGGACGCGGATTTACGCAGATGAACGCGGATTTTCTTTTTTATCCGCGAAAATCAGCGCGCAAAGCGTCCGCGTCCAAAATGTCTTTTCACGCCAAACCCGGTAGAGCCCGAATTTTCAAAAGGCGCCGTCGCCTCTGGAAAAACCAAAGCGGGCTAAACCATAAAGGCCGCCCGCTTTGGGGTTTTGGAAATTGGGTTTTTGGGTTTTTTATTCGTACCGCAACGCCTGCACAATCTCCAGCTTTGCCGCCTGCCGCGCCGGGATGAGAGCGGCGACTACGCCAAAGATGAGGCCGATGGCAACCGCCGAAAGAATGCCATACAAGGGGAAGGCATAGGACAGGAACGGGAAGCCCGCCGCCTGCATCGCCGTCACCATCACGTAACTCAGATAGACTCCGGCCAGCAGGCCGAAGGCCGTGCCAATTGCCGAGAGCAAAACGGCCTCGGCCAGCACCATCCTTCGGACTTGGCTTTGGGTAGCGCCCACCGCCCGCAACATTCCAATTTCGCGCGTGCGCTCCAGCACCCCAATCGCCAACGTGTTGAGGATGGCGATGAGCGACGGAATGGCCAGCACGAGGAATAATACGTATAAGCCGGTGAAGACTTGCTCAAAAATCAAAGCGTTCTCTTCGTAATACGCCTGCCCGGACACAAAGCGAAACTGCGGATACTCGGCCACAATGGCCCTCAACCTGGGTTCGACCGCCGCCCGGTCAGCGCCGGGGGCCAGGTTGAATTGAATGAAGACATCCTCGGTCTTGTGAAAGTCCTGTTCGAGATTGGCTTGCGAGATGTAGGCGGTGATGATTTTGGCGTTGAAGTAGTCGGAGGCGACGGCGGCCACGCGATAGTCCAGCATGCCTTCGGGCGTCGTCAACGCGACCGTGTCGCCCACTTTGAGGCGCAGGTTGGCGGCCATGATGGCGTTGATGATGAGGGCGCGCCCGGAACCCATTTCGGCGTAGGCGGTCTGCGCCTCACCTGAGTCGAACACCAGATTAGCCACTTGCGGAAATTCCACCGGGTCAATGCCCAACAGCGACACCGCCGAGTCATTAGCCGCCGCCGCCGCAAACCGGGTGGTGCCGACCACACCCACGCCGTCTACGGCGCGCAATTGGTCGGCCAGTGAGTTGTCGGCACCGACGTTGTTGCCCCACACGGCGATAGCGGGCGGGATGAGCAAGTAATCACTGCCCAGACTGCGCTTCACGATATCCAGAAAACTGCCGCGGATGCTGGCCACCATGCCGCCCACGCTGACGATGATAGCCAGGGCAATCATGGTGACGCTGGTGGTGACGGCGGCGCGGGTGGGCTGGCGGGTGAGATTGCCCTGAGCGAGTGAGCCGATGCCGTCACGCGCAAACGCCACTGCCATTAACGCGCTAAAGAAGCGGGCAATGGGCTTAACCAGCACCGGCGCGATGAGGATGAGGCCGATGAGGAACAGCAACAACCCCAGCCCGGCCAGACCCGTCTGGCCCGAAAACAATCCCAGCACGGCCAGCACAATCAACACCACGCCGATGATGCCGCCGCGCCCCATCGCCCGCTCCTCCACCTCCAACGGGGTCGGGCGCAGGGCTTCGAGCGGAGCCACGTTGCTGGCGGCAAGCGCCGGGAAGAGACCGGCCGCTATCGGCGTGCCTATGCCCAACAGGATGGTCGTGACAATGAGGCCGGGCGAAATCACCGGGCCACCCAGTTTAATGTGGATAAAGCGTTCCATCATGCCCGACATGCCGCTGAGGCTGCCCACGCCCAAGAGATAGCCCAGCAAGACGCCAATGGCTGTGCCAAGCACGCCCTGCAAAAAGCCTTCGGCGAGGATGAAGCCGAGGATGGTGTTACGGCTCGCGCCCACCGAACGCAGCATGGCGATGTCGCGGCGGCGTTCCAACACGATGGTGCGGAAGGTGTTGAAGATGATAAAGCCGCCCATGACCAGGGCGGCAAAACCGAACAGGCTGATCACAACCTGCCCAATCTTCAAACTGGCAAAAAGCTCGGTGCCCGAGGAGAGCGCCCCAAACTGGAAGTTGTCGCCCAAAGCCGCTTCAATGTTAGACAGAATCTCTTTGCGTTTGGCTTCGTCGCCCGGCGCAAAGTTGGCTTCGATGATGTTGATTTGACTCGATTGATTGAGTAACCGCTGGGCTTCGGCCAGCGTGACCAGCACTTCTTCGTTACCGGGGATTGTGCGGGCCGGGCGGATGCCGACGATGGTCAGCGCCGCCGTGCCTTGCGTGCTGGGCAGAGTTAGCGTATCGCCCAATTTCAGGCCAAGCGCGTCGGCCAGAGTCTTCGCAATCACCGCCGCATCCTTGTCGCCGTTTTCCAGGAAGCGGCCCTCGTCCACCGAATAATTGCGGACGGTGCGGGCGGTGTCGGGGTCGAGGCCCACCAGCGACAACGTGGAAACGGCGTCGGGCGTGTTCGGATCGTTATCATAAAATTCGGCGGGCAGGTTCACCGGGCGATTGAGCAGGCCGGTAGAAGCCACAACGCCTTCCACCCTGGCAACTTTATCCAACAGGTCGGGCGAAAAGGCCTCGCCCGTTTTGTGAGAGATGGTCACGTCCACCTGATTGGAGGCGGCCAGGATGTTGGCCTGAAACGATTGCAACATCGAGGGGAGCAGGATGTTCATGCCGAAGAGCACCACCACGCCGAAGACGACGGCGAGGGTGGTGAGGGTGGTTCGCAGTTTGCGGCCCCAGAGGTAACGGGCGGCGAGGGTGAGTTGAATGTTCATAGCGGCTTTGCGGAAATCCCAATTTCCAACTTCCAAAATCCCAAAGCGCGAAGTTTGGAGGTTGGGTTTTTGGAATTTGGGATTTTCTATAGAGCTTCCACTTTCTCCCGCACCAGCTTGGCTTCGGCGCTGTCGCCGTTGGAGCTGAGGCGCGTCTCGTCCACGACGGTGCCGTCTTTGAGGAAGATGATGCGGTCGGCGTAGGCGGCGATGCGCGGGTCGTGGGTGACCATGAGCACGGTGCGGCCCCAGTCGTCGGCCACCTGACGAAGCAGAACGGCGATCTCGTCCGAGGCCTTAGTGTCGAGGTTGCCCGTCGGCTCGTCGGCCAGGACGAGCTTCGGTTCGGCGACGAGGGCGCGGGCGAGGGCGACGCGTTGTTGCTGGCCGCCGGAGAGTTGATCGGGACGGTTGCCGAGGCGGTTGCCCAGCCCGATCTTCTTCAGCCAGTCGGCGGCTTTCGCTTTGGCCTCAGCCGGTTTAACGCTGTCGAGGGTGAGCGGCAAAGCGGCGTTCTCGGTTGCGTCTAGCACCGGAATCAAATTGAAGAATTGAAAGACGAATCCGATTTTGCGGCGGCGCAGTTCGGTGAGCTTCGAGTCGCCGAGCTTCGAGAGGTCGTCGCCGTCAATCAGCACCCGGCCCGAGGTAACGCGGTCGAGGCCGCCGATGAGGTGCAGGAGGGTGGACTTGCCGCAACCGCTCGGCCCCATGACGGCCACGAACTCGCCGGGGTGGATGTTGACGTTGACCCGGTCGAGGGCGTTCACGGCGGCTTCCCCTTTGCCGTAGGTTTTGGTCAGGTCAACTGTTTGAATGATGTCCATGTAAGTCTCCTCAATATGGAGATTGGAGGAATAGAGAATAGGAGAATTCTCTATTCCTCTAATTCTCTGATTTTTTTGGCCGTCCTCTTGGCTTCACTTCCGGCTCAGGCAAGGGTTGGCGTTTTACGTCCTCGAGGCGAGCTTCCACCATGTCCAGCCAGCGCAAGTCGGCCTCGAGGTGCATGATGGCTTTGTCGAGCAGGAGCACTTGCGCCAGCGCCCGCTTCGAGTCGGTTTTGTTGCGTTGAGCGGTCAGGTTGTGCAATTCCTGATACAGCTTGCTCCGCTGAGTCTGGATGACGCTTCGCGGGTTGGCCTCGCTGGTGGCAATTGCCAGGAGCAGTTTGATGAAGAACTCGTCACGCTGATGCCCAAGCTCGACGCCGGAGGCAAACCACCGGGACAGCGCCACCCGGCCCTCAGCCGTGATCACGTAGATGCGCTTCTCCGGGCCGCCGCCTTGTTCTATCCCCTCTTCGGCCACCAGGCCGCCTTCCTCAAGCCGGGCGAGAGTGGTGTAAATTTGAGCCGGCTTCACGTCCCAGTTCTGCTCGCCGCCAACTACCGCCTCAAAGGCCGCATGAAGCTCGTAGCCGTGCCGAGGTCTCTGTGCTAAAAGCCCTAAAAGGGCGTTGCGGACTGACATATCATCAAACTAATCTACAAGTTTCTAGTTACGGGGAAAATAATACGACGAGTTAATAGGTTTGTCAATATGGAGTTGTGACATTAGTGTGCACGCAAAGGTTGATACTGTTGGCGAATTCAGAGGCGCTCGGTATCTAGGGATGCCGAACGGGCCGCATCAGGGGGCGCTGGCTCCTCTGTTGGTAGGAATGTTGAAGTAAAAAAGTCTGATAGAGTTTTTTGCTGGCTAAAGCAAACCTTGCTTGCAACTGCTATTACATCTGGCTATACTGTGAACCATTATCTCGACAGTTAGGGTTTGTCAAAATGCCACAAGTCACCGAATGGGAATTTACTGCCGACATCGCTTCACGCATCAATCTGCTTCTGCGCGAACATGGCAATTTGCCATTTTCAGAAGTGCGGGCTGAAGCAAGGGCCAAAGGCAGTGTCAAACGCCGCGATTTGACTCTCTACGACAGGAATGGCAAGCCAGTGCTCACGGGCGAAGTCAAGATGCCCGACAATCCCGAGGGGCGGACGCCATTTCAACAGGGCGTGGTCGAGGACGCTCACCGAAAAGCCGATGCCATCGGCGTAAATTACAACTTCACCTGGAACATTAACCGCTTTGTGTTGTGGAATACTTTTGAACATGGCAAGCCCATTACCGAAAGGGCAGTCGAACAGTACAACGTTCTGCCATCGCCCATTCGCAACAGTGATGAAACGCAACACCCTCGTGTGCAATCGCAGATAGACGCTTTCCTGCTTGAATTTCTGGCGCGGTTCGCCGCCTTGCTCTCTGGCGAACGGCCCATGTTGTTGTTGCCGCTGGACGAGAAGTTTATCTTTGTCTATGAGGCCAGCCTTGAACAGCCTGTCGCCCAGACCCTTGCCGCCCTCAATCACTATTATGAGCGCAACCGCGATGTCCGCCGCGAACTCGACAGGTGGATGCGCGACGAGCAGGGCTGGGTGCTATCGAACGAAGAAGGCATTTTGCGCGACAATCTGGAACGCGCCGCCAAGTTCAGTTGTTACGTGCTGGCAAACAAGATCGTTTTCTACAAGGCCCTCCGCCGCCGCTTTGCCAAACTGCGCGCGTTACGGATGCCGAAGTCGGTTACCACCGGTATTGAACTTGGCAAGCATCTGGCCGAGCTATTCCGGCAAGCCATTGAGGTCACTGGCGACTACGAGACGGTTTTCAAAGGCAACTTTGGCGACAGTTTGCCCTATCTCAGCGACGAGGCTGTGGATAGCTGGCGCGAGTTGAGTGAGCAGACCGACGCCTTTGACTTCACTCAAATCAATCATGAATTTATCGGCCAGATATTTGAGCGCCTGCTCTCGACTGAAGAACGCCATAAATACGGCCAACACTACACCCGAAGCGAAGTGGTGGATTTGATCAACACCTTCTGCATCCGTAAGCCGGAAGCGCGAGTGTTGGATCCGGCTTGTGGCGGCGGCACATTCCTTGTTCGCGCCTACGCTCGTAAGCGAGCTTTGTCCAATGGTCAACTTCATCACCGCGATCTTATTCGCCAGTTATATGGCTTCGACGTTTCGGCTTACCCTGTCCATCTGACCACAATCAACCTTGTTACTCGCGATTTGATTGACGAGGCCAATTATCCGCTCGTCGCCCGCCGCGACTTCTTCAAAGTCCGCCGCAACGACACACCCTTCAATGTTCCGTTCGGAAGCAACGGCGGACAGATTACCATGGAGGCCATGGGCAAAGTGGATGCGGTGGTTGGCAACCCGCCTTACGTGCGACAGGAGAAGATCACCGAGTATTACGGCTCCGAATACAAGCGACACCTGCAAGACGAGATCGCCAAAAAAGAAGCGCCCGGCGCGGCGTTGTCGGGGCGCTCTGACATCCACGTTTATTTTTTTCCGCATGCGGCTTCATTTCTCGAAGACGGCGGCTACCTCGGCCTGCTCACCAGTTCCACCTGGCTCGACACGGGTTATGGTTTCCGCTTGCAAAAGTATTTGCTCGACAACTTTGAGATCATCGCCATCTTCGAGTCGGCCAGTGAACCCTGGTTCACCGGGGCCAGGGTCACCACGGCGGCCACCATCCTTCGCAAACAGGCCGACCCGGCCAAACGCGCCGCCAACATCGTTCACTTCGTCAAAATCCAGCGTGAACTCTCCGACATTCTCAACGGCAACGAGGATGACGACTCTCGCCGCCGCTTTCTTGAGCAGTTGCGGGATCATGTTGAAGGGTTAACGACTAACGAGACGACCGAGAATTGGCGCATTCGCTGTGTTCAACAGGGCGAACTTTACAAGCTGGGGCAGTTGGCAATTGAGATGAGCGACGACGAGGAAGATGAAAACGGCGAGAACGGGGCCAACCAACATACGCTGAAGGAGGAGCCAGCCGAGTATCACGCTCACCCTGACGATTACGTTGGCTACAAGTGGGGCATCTTCCTGCGCGCGCCGGAAATTTTCTTCAAATTGCGCGACCGGGCGAAGGGGAGGCTGACGCCGCTAGGAGAGATTTGTCGTATTAAGTACGGACTCAAGAGTGGTGCCGATGATTTCTTTTATCCAGAAGACATCACAGACGAAGAGTTGGCGAGACTAGCCGAGGCAGGCGAATTCAAGAAAATCTATGGAATTACGCCAACCGAAACAAAAAAGTTGCGCGTTGTGCGTGCAGGTGACGGATCGGCGCATCTCATAGAAGCAAAGTATCTTCAGCCAGAAGTCCATAGCATCATGGAGCTTAATGCCGTAAAAGTCTTGCCGGAATTGCTGAATCGTTGCGTGCTTCTTGTAGACGATCCCAAGCGCAAGCTCAAAAGCACTTATACCCTTCGATACATTGGGTGGGGAGAACGAGAAGGTTACGATCAGACAAAAACCGTGCAGGGGCGCGTGCAATCGGGGCGCTTGTGGTACGACGTTACGTCAAAAGAACGAGCGCCGGTTCTCTGGTCAAAGGCGCATCAATATCGTCATCTGGCTTTCCTGAATCCCCAAGACTTGATTTCAAACTGCAGGATGTATGATTTGTTCCCCAATCAAGGAATCAAGCCCGAAATCTTGTGCGCGGTTCTTAACTCAACAGTAGTTGCTCTCACAAAAAGTTTGTTTGGCAGATACGTAGGGCGCGAAGGCAGTTTGGATACCGAAGTTCTCGACGCCAAAATGATGCTTGTCCCTGATCCAGAACAGGCCCATCCGTTGACTATCAAACGTCTTCGTTCTGCGCTAAACGCAATCAGCAAACGCGATATTGTGACTCTGGTTGATGTAGACGGCACAGGCGATGAGTGGTCAGGTGAACTTGCCCAGGAGGATCGGCAAGAACTGGACGACGCGGTGCTGGAACTGCTGGGCATTGCCAGCGCAAGAGAGCGCAAAGCCTTGCGCGCCGAACTGTACGGGGAGATGACAAAGCTCTACCGCGAAATCCGCACTACCGAAAAGAAGATGCAAAAATTCCGAGCGGCTTCCGCCCGGCGCGGGCGGCCCTCACCGGGATCACTGGCTGAAGAAATTTGGGAGACGTTCAACGAAAAGCCGGTAGCGAAGACACTGGCCGACTTCGTTCCGTCGAAGGCCAAGACTGAAACGGCGACTTTGCCTCAAGGCAAAGCCAAGTCAACGTCGAATGATATGTTCAACCCTCACGCGCTGCAGTTTGGCGGGCAGTTTATTCCGTTGGGATCACTGGAGCGGGTGGAGTTTGCTCTGCAACTATCGGAAGATGGAATCAACGGACAGGTGGCGATCCCGGTTGATTCGAAGATATGCGAAAAAGCTTTGCGGGAATACCGCAAATACGCGAACAACCTCTCAGATGTTTTCACCAACGCGGCGGCGGGTTATACTGCGGATGAACAGATGCAGGAGCGGGTGGTGAAGGAACTTTGGAAGTTGGCAGGGCGCAAATAAGCTAATTCTCAATTGCCGTGATGATGCCTCTCCGGGTGATGCTCATTCGGAAAGCTCTCCACCGGGTCGGCGTGAACGATCACCTCTGAGAGTCGCGGCACGTGTTCCAACAGTTCGTGCCGCGCTTCTTCGCAAATCGCGTGCGCCTCAACCAGCGACTTGCCGCCGTCAATACAGATATGTAATTCAACCGTGATGTTGTGGCCCAGCCAGCGGGCGCGAACGTCGTGCACCTCCTGAACGCCCTTCACGCTCGCCGCGATGCGTTCGATCTTGTCAATCGTCTCCGGCTCCATCGCATCCATCAGGCGGCTCAAAATCTCGCGCCCCACTTCGAGCAAAATTCCGAGAATAGCAAAGGTGATAATGAAGCCCGCAATCGGGTCGGCCAGCGGGAAGCCGAGAAGAACGCCGACCAGCCCGGCCCCGGCGGCCAGCGATGTCAGGCTGTCAATCCGCGAGTGATGGCCCTCGGCCACCAACGAGGCACTGCCAATCTTTTTGCCCACTCTGATTTTGTAACGGGCCACCATCTCATTGCCAATCATCCCCACCACCGCCGCCACAATGCTCCAGCCGATCAGCGTCGGCCTCTCCGGGTTGATCAATTTGCGATACGACTCGTAGCCGGCGGCGGCGGCGCTGAAAATAACAAATAACAACACGACGAGGCCAGCCAAATCTTCGGCCCGACCGTAACCGTAAGTGAAGCGCCTATTCGCCGCCCGCCGCGCCAGCGAGAAGGCGATCCACAGCGGCACGGCGGTGAAGGCGTCGGCGAAGTTGTGGATGGTGTCGGCCAGCAGGCCGGCGCTTCCCCCGGCAACGGCGATGACCCCTTGAAAGATGGCCGTCGCCAGCAAACCGGCCAGCGAAATTTTCAGCGCCCGAATCCCTTCCGCCGAAGTCATGGCCGCGTCGGCCTGGCCGTGCTGATGTCCTGTGTGAATTTCAGTTACCGCCATAAAAGCGCTCCTTATCAGTAAAACCCCTTCACCACGAAGACACCAAGACCCGAAGAGTCACAAAGTTTTTCTTGGTGATCCTTTGTGCCTTCGAGTCTGTGTGGTGGATTCAGTGCCGGAAGTTTACACCATCTTCTCTTCCAAATGCGCGGTAGAATCTCTTCATTGGGATTTTGGAATTTGGGATTTTCCTATGACTCACTTCCTCACCGACCCGCAATTTGAAACGCTCAAGGCGCTGTGCGACACGCTTCTGCCGTCGCTCGACCCGCCGCCCGGAGCCGACGAAAACGTGGCCGCCTATTTCAAACGCTCCGCCGCCGACCTCGACATCGCCCGCCGCCTCGCCGCCACCCTCCGCGATTATGCCACGCCCGAATCGCAAAAGCAATTCAGGCAGCTGCTCGATCTGCTCAACGCGCCCCTCAGCGCCGGCCCCCTCACCGGCCACTTCCGCCGCTTCGCCGATTTGCCGTTCGAAGCCCGCGAAAAAGTTTTGCAAAGCTGGGCCGTCTCGCCCATCGGTTTGCTCCGGCAAGGTTTTCAAGGAGTCAAACGACTCGCGCACAGCTTGTACTTCTCGGTGCTGGACGAAAACGGCAGCAACCCTAACTGGGCCGCCATCCACTACCCCGGGCCGCCTCCGGGCTTCGGCGCCTCAAACAAACCAAAGCCCATCCAACCGCGCCCCGTCACTCAAGATACAACGCTCAACTGCGACGTAGTCATCGTCGGCTCGGGCGCGGGCGGCGGGGTGGTCGCCGGCGTGCTGGCGCAGGCCGGGCATCACGTCATCGTCCTGGAGAAGGGCGGCTACCACGCCGAGACTGACTTCACCGGGCGCGAGTACGAAGCCTTCGAGCGCATGTACGAGAAGGCCGGCAACCTGACCACCGAAGACATCGGACTGGTGGTGCTGGCCGGTTCAACCCTGGGTGGCGGCGCCACCATCAACTGGGCCGCGTCGTTCCGCACGCCTGATTACGTTCTCGACGAATGGGAAACCCAATATCACCTCACCGGTTTCACCGGCCCCGAATTTCAACAGGCGCTCGACATTGTGTGCGCTCGCGAACACGTGGACACAGACGAGTCGCAGCCCAACCCGCAGAACCAGGCGCTCTTCGACGGCTGCCAAAAACTTGGCTATCACGTCGGCCCGATCCCGCGCAACGTGAACGGTTGCGGCTCGCCTCCGGCGTGCGGCTGGTGCGGCTTCGGTTGCCCCACCGGGGCCAAGCAAAGCGTGTTGAAGACGTGGTTGCAGGATGCGGCGGACGCGGGCGCAGAGATCGTGACGGACTGCCACGCTGATAAAGTGCTGACCGAAAACGGCAAAGCCGTCGGGGTCGCCGCCACAGTCGGGAAATTTTCGCTCACCGTCAAGGCCAGAATCGTCGTCGCCGCCGCCGGCGCGATTCATTCGCCGGCCTTGTTGTTGAGAAGCAGTATCCCGAATCCAAACATCGGCCTCAACCTGCGGCTTCACCCGACGACAGCTATTCGCGGCGAGTTCGAGTCGCTGGTTGAAACGTGGCGCGGGGTGATGATGAGCGTTTATTCAGACCAGTTGGGGAATCAAGACGGCGAACACTACGGAGTCAAAATCGAGACGCCGCCGGCGCACCCCGGCCTGCTGGGTTTTGCCCTGCCCTGGCTGTCGGCCCGCCACTACAAAACGCTCATGTCGCGACTGGCGAACCAGGCGGCCTTCATCGTCCTCACCCGCGACAAAGGCAGTGGCCGCGTCACCGTAGATTCCAGCGGCAGGCCGCGGCTGCGCTATCATCTTTCGTCCCTTGATGCCAAACATCTACAAGCCGGAATCGAGGCCGGGCTGAGGATCGCCGCCGCCGCAGGCGCAGTTGAAATCGGCACTCTGCACTCCGGCCTGCCCGAGTTCCGGCCCAACGGCGACTCGGATGCGCTCGAAAATTATTTGCGGCGCGTCAGGGGAGCCGGGACAACCCTCAACAAGCTTGGCCTGTTCTCGGCTCACCAAATGGGCACTTGCCGGATGGGCGGCGAGCGCGCCTACTCGGTGGTTGACCACACCGGCCAGAGTTGGGAAGCGCCCAACCTCTTCGTGGCCGACGCCAGCGCCTTTCCCACCTCGTCCGGCGTCAACCCGATGATCACCATTCAGGCCATTGCTTACAGGACAGCGCAATACATCAAAACCCGTTTGTAGGGCGCGGTAACCCGCCCCACTGGCAAATTCCATGCACATCATCTCCCTCAACATCGGCGCGCCTCAAACTCAAACCTATGGCGGCAAGGAAGTGCTCACCGCCGGACACAAGACACCTGTAGCCTCGGCCATGCTCCGCTTCACCAACTTCGACGGCGACCGTCAGGCTGATCGCAAAAATCACGGCGGCCCCGACAAGGCCGTGTGCGTCTATTCGTTTGACCATTACTTATTCTGGGAAGCGACGCTGGGCGAGAAGCTCGAACCCGGCGCGTTCAGCGAGAACCTGACCATCGTCGGCCTGCGCGAGTCGGAGGTTTGCCTCGGCGACACTTTCCGAGTCGGCGAGGCGCTGGCGCAGATCAGCCAGCCGCGCCAGCCGTGTTCCAAGCTGGCCGGCAAGCGCGGCAGTAAAGACCTGCCGGGCCTCATCCACGAAAACAGCTTCAGCGGATTTTATTTGCGAGTGTTGGAGGAAGGACTGGTGAGAGCGGGCGACCCGTTTGAGCGGGTGAGCCGCCACCCGGCGGGAGTGACGGTAACGTTCGCCAACCAAGTCATGTACCATCAACGAACCGACCCGGAGAGTCTTCAGCGCGTGCTGGCCGTGGCCGAGCTTTCGGCGGCCTGGCGCAAGTCGCTGGCTAAAAAGATCGCCAATTCGTAGGCCGATCGGGCAACCTGGCCTGCGGCTTAATATTTCGTTACCACCTCCAAACTCATCGCAAGCACATTGTAATGGCCTTATGACGAGTGGCCCCCTCGCACTAAACTAGTCTCCATGCTACACTCCCTCGACAAACCGGAGGGATTTTGTGCGCGTGAAATTTTGGGGCGTGCGCGGGTCTGTTCCCACGCCGCTCTCCACGGAACAACTGCAAGAAAAGCTCTTCCGCGCCCTGAGCGCCGCGGGCGGAATTGACCTGTCCGACCCGGCTGAGGTGCGAGCTTTCATTGCCACCCTGCCGCCTTCCACCCGAAGCGTGGTCGGCGGCAACACCACTTGCGTCGAAATCAACAGCGGCGACGAGACCATCATCATTGACAGCGGCTCCGGCATGAGGCCGCTCGGCCTCTCGCTCATGGCTCACGAATTTGGCCGGGGGCAGGGCACGGCTAACATCTTCCTCACCCACGCCCACTGGGATCACCTCCAGGGCTTTCCCTTTTTCAACCCGGCTTACGTCCCCGGCAACAAACTCATCTTCTACGCCGTCAACAACGACCCGCGCCAGTATTTGCAACATCAACAGACCGCCCCCGCCTACTTCCCCATCTCGCCCGGTCAAATGCGGGCCGACATGTCCTTCGTTCAACTTAAAGAAGGTGAGATGGTGCAGATCGGGCGGGTGTGTGTCACCAGCCTGGCCCTTTATCACCCCGGCACGGCTTACGCCTACCGCTTCGACGACGGTGAAAGCGTCTTCGTCTTTGCCTCCGACGGCGAATACAAGCAACTGGACGAGGCCAACCTCAGCCGCTTCGTCGAGTTCTACGCCAACGCCGACGCCCTGGCTTTCGACTGCCAGTATTCTCTGCGCGACGTGTTAATCTCCAAAGCCGACTGGGGCCACTCATCGGCCATGATCGGGGTGGACATCGCCGAGCGGGCGCGGGTGAAGAAGCTCATCACCACCCACTACGACCCCACCGACAACGACGATCAGGTTTACAACATCGCCGAGTCGGCCCGCCGCTACGCCGATTTGATTCCATCGCCCGGCTCGGTCGAGATCATCGTCGGCGCCGAGGGCCTGGAACTCTTCCTCGGCCCGCCGCTCAAGCTGGAAATATTGGAAGACTGTGAAGCCGACATCTGGCTCACGGCCTTCGCCGGCAGGCTTGGCCTGGAAACCGCAAGTCAGGCCGAAGCCCATCTCAAACGTTTCATCGCCAAAGCGCCGGGCAACCGGGTCATTATTGATTTGACTCTGCTGGCCGCCATTGACCCGGTGGGCGTGAAGGCCATGCTGGAAGCCGCCCGCCACGTGTCCGGGTCGCGGGTGGCGTTCGTGGCCCCGGCGGCCTTTGTCCGCCGCGCCCTGGAAAATTCTGAAACGCGCGAGATTGGCCCCATCTTCCGCCGCCGCTCGCACGCCATCGCCGCCCTTGTCGGCCCGGCCCACCTGCACCTGCACGAGCAAACCCTGGCCGGCTACCATCTGGCCGACACCATCGCCGCCGACGACTTCGGCGCAATCTACTCCGCCTCCAAACTTCGCGACGAAACGCCGCTGGTCATTCAGGTGATGGGTTTGGAGATTAACCTGAAACAGAGGCAGTCGTTTGCCGAGTCGGCCAAACGCTGGTGCCAGCTTACCCACCCCCGCCTTATCCGGGGCCGGGAGTTGATCGAGAACGGGAAGCTGATCGCCTTTGTGGGCGAGCGCCCGACCGGCGACACCTGGGGCGAGTGGCTGAGGGCCAATGGCAGTCGTCTTCAACCGCAGCCTGGCCTGCTCTGGATGCGCGAAATGGTGGATGCGCTCGATCACGCTCACCGGCACGGCGTGGTTCATGGCGAATTGCGCCCGGAGTGTTTCGTCTTCAACAACGGCCACGCCCGAATCTCGCGCGCGCCGCTCTTCCCGCCCGTCGGCGTTCTGCCCTCGGCCTACCGCGCTTCGGAGCAGTTACGCGGCGAGGCGGCCACGCCCGGCTCCGATCATTTTGCCCTGGGCGTCCTGCTCTACGAAGCGCTGGTGGGCACGCACCCCTTCACCGCCGAAATGGAAGAGTTGATCATCGCCCAGCAATTGCAGGGCACGCCGCTCTCGCCCCGCGTCTTCCGCCCCAATCTTTCGGCAGAGCTTGAGCAGTTCCTTCTGCGCCTGCTTGGCCGTGACCAGAGCGAACGTTTTGCTTCCGCCGAGGATATTTTGAAGGCGATTGACGAACTGTTGTAACCGGTGGTTACGTACAGCACCCCTGTGGGGAAACCGCGCCTACAAAACGCGAAGCCTGCCTTCGCAGGCTATCAGTCCGCGCAGGCGGACTTCGTGCTTTTGTTGCCGCGATTTTCAATCGCAGGCCCTTGACCGGATGCGCCGCTTGCTCTTGCCTCTGACGTTATTACTCGCCGCCCTGGCCTGCAACTTCCCCGGCTTTGGGCCGCAACCCACCGCCACGCCTCGCCCGACTTCCACGCCCACCGCCACGTTTGCGCCCATCGGCGGCGGTCCGGCGACCGCGACTCCTAACGCATCACTGCCCGCTACTGCGACACCCACCCAGCCGGACTTATCAGTGACGGCTTCCCCGACGCCGACCGCCCTCATCACCGACACGCCCACACCGACAGCGACTCGGCCCGTCGTCTTTGCCACCGCCACGCCGTTGCCTCCGCTCAACATCACCAACATCTTCCTTGAGCAAGTCATTAAAGATGACACGCGCCCGAACGGGGCCATCGCCAAAATTAAGATAGAATTCAGTGGCGGCAAGCCGCCGTTCACGTTTTACGACGAAGGCCTCAAGCAGAAGGGCAACCCGGTTGACGCCCTGACCTCGTGCGGGGCGACTCTGGTGCACACCGTGCGCGTGGACTCTGCCGACGGTCAAACCGACTCGCAAGCCTATTACTTCTCACCCATCACCTGCCCACCATGAGCACCGGCGACCTGCGCGAACGATTGCGGCGGCTCGGCGTGAAGCAAGGACGCGACGGCCTCAAGCCCAGGCCGCCTCAGCCGCGCCCGGCCCGCCACGACCTCCCCGGCCACGAAGTTGAAACGACTCTCGGCCCGTGCTTCGTCGTCGAAAAAACTTACCCGCTCGATCATCAACACGGCACGCGGGCGTTGGCCGAACTGCTCGAATGCGACTCGGGCACCGCCGCCCGCCTGAGCAAGCGCAAAGAACTTCACGACGCTGACCTTTCCGGTTTGGCTTTCTTTGACATCGAGACCACCGGCCTCGCCGGCGGCGCCGGCACGCTGGCTTTTCTGATCGGGGTTGGTCTGATCCAGGCGGATCAATTTATTCTGCGACAATACTTTCTGCGCGAGCCGAAGGAAGAAAAAGCCATGCTGGCCGGGGTAGCCGACTCGCTCGTAGGCCGCGTTGGCCTGGTCACTTACAATGGCCGTTCGTTCGACGTGCCCATCGTCCAGAGCCGGTTCACCCTGAATCGCCGCCGCTTCGATCTGGCCTCATTCCCCAATCTCGATCTTCTGCACCCCGCCCGTCGTTTGTGGCGCGGTCGCTACGAGAACTGCTCGCTCGGCACGCTGGAGGGCGCAGTGCTGGGCCTGGCGCGCACCGAGGACGACGTGCCGGGCGCTCTGATTCCGCAGATGTACGTGAACTACCTGCACACCGGCGACGCGAGCGAGATGTTGCGGGTGATCTACCACAACGCCGAAGACATCCTGAGCATGGTGACACTGGCGACTCACATTCTCGAAACCTTTGCCGACCCGCTGAACAAGCGCCGCTCCGGCGAAGACTGTTTGCGGCTGGCAATGTGGCACGACGACGCCGGCGAGAGCAAGCAAGCCGAAGCGGCCTATCGCGCCGCCCTCGACCGGCCTTTGCCAGATGCTCAAGCCCTCGTCGCTTACGAACGTTTCGCAACCTTCCTCAAACGCGCCGACCGCCGGGCCGAGGCAACAGCGCTCTGGCAAAGCTGGGCCGAGCTTGCGCCCGACGACCCGACGCCGTGCATTGAGTTGGCAAAATACTACGAGTGGGACGCCGAGGCGCGTGACATGGCTCAGGCCAAAGAGTGGGCCAGCCGCGCCTTACTTTGCCTGAGCCACTGGCGTAAAGGTTGGCAACGCGACGAAGCTTGGAAAGAGGTGAAGCATCGGTTGGAGAGGTTGGGGAGGAAGATGGATTCTTGAGATGGAAACGTCTGCCCTTAATTCTCCAAAGACGCTGGAACTCAAACGCAAAGATTCTCTGCTTGGCAGGCTCGAAGTTTACGATCTCGACTTTCCATGGGTGATGTGCTTGTTTGTGCCTACTGCCGCCTTCGAAGATGTCCACCCTCTATTTGTAGAAGAACTACGCTTAATGAACATCGAAGACTGGGATGCCTGGGAAGGCATTTACGAACAGATAGAAGCTCTGGGCTTGTGTTTAGTGAATACTAACAGCCGCAACTCCATTGACAAGTTTTTGTTGCACATTGAGGGTGATAAAGCTTGGCTTCGTTACTAACTCATCTTACGTACCTTTTCATGTCACTCCGAGCGAAGCGAGGAGTCTCTGGCCCAAAGTAGAGATTCCTCGCCGCCAAAAAACGCGGCTCGGAATGACAGGCCAGGTGAGCGCATAGCGCGAGTTGCTAAATTAGGGCTGTTTGGAACGACTCTGCCATCAAAGCATTCGCAGTGTGTCATTCGTTTATTCGTTTAGCATTCGTTGACAGAGAATCTCCGAATCCCCTTCGCGCCTTCGCGGTTCAACGCTCTGTTTGCAGTACAATTACCAACAGGAGTCTAACTGATGCCTGTCATCCCCCGTCAAATCAAATACATTGTGTGGGCATAAACTGCGCTTTTTTCGGACGCATCAAAATGCCAGATTTCGCCGGATTCTGCCGCAAATTCGCCGAATCGGGGCGAGCGGCAAAACCGCAATTAGTGCCCGTGGGCAGTATAGTTGACCGTCACTTTGGCTTGCAATATACTTGTGTTTAGAATAAACGTTCTGGCAACTAGTGGAGATAGAAATGGAATTCATAAACAGGTTTCTTCATGGCGACTGTGAGAAAGTTTTACAACAATTACCCGACAATTGCATTGACTTGATTTTCACCTCGCCGCCTTACGCTGATCAGAGAAAGAAGACCTATGGTGGCGTAGGCCCCGATGAATATGTTGACTGGTTCCTGCCCAAAGCCGGCCAGTTCATGCGCGTACTAAAGCCTGCTGGGACTTTCATCCTGAACATCAAAGAGCGTGTTGTAGGTGGCGAGAGGCATACCTACGTGCTTGAGCTGATTATGAAGATGCGTGAGCAAGGATGGCTTTGGACTGAAGAGTTCATGTGGCATAAAAAGAACTCATACCCAGGCAAATGGCCTAACCGCTTTAGAGACAATTGGGAACGGCTCATTCAGTTCAATAAAGACAAGAAATTTCATATGCACCAGGAAGCGGTGATGGTACCGGTTGGCGATTGGGCAAAAGACCGTTTAACCAACCTGAGCGAAACCGATAAGAGTCGGGATGAGTCGAAAGTTGGGAGCGGCTTTGGCAAGAATGTGTCTAACTGGCTTGGCCGCAGTATGGTTTACCCGACCAACGTTATTCACCTGGCGACCGAATGCTCGAATCGTAATCACAGCGCCGCCTTCCCGGTGGAGTTGCCCGCCTGGTTTATCAAGCTCTTCACCAAATCGGGGGATGTCGTATTAGACCCTTTCATGGGTTCTGGAACAACGGCGCTCGCGGCCATTCAGCACGGCAGAAACTTTGTTGGTATCGACATTAGCAAAGAGTACATCGAATTGGCGAAAAAGCGCACGGCCGATCAGCAAATTCGGTTGCCTAACATTGCTGAGAGACGCGCATCCTACCCAACGGCAAAGTCACGTTCTAAAAATGGGGCGAAGGCCAAAAGTTCACTACGTTGTCTCGATCAAGTCAGGCCCCAATTGGGGCAACAGTTCACAGCAGACCAAACTTGAACAGGATTTGAAAAAAGCGGTTGCCAGAGTCAAGCAGTTGAAGCGCAGCGCGAATGTTCAGCCCGTCTTGGGTATCTGCTATGGTAAGACCAAGACAAGTTACATCCGGGGCTACTTGAAAGTTGTCGGTCAGAACTTCTGGTATCTGATTAGCGAGAACAAGGACTTGTACACGGACATCATAGAGCCAATAGGTTACCGGGCAAAAGAGCATAACGAAAACTTCATTGGCGAACGAAGCCGGGTGATAAACCTGTTTACGAAACAATTCATTGACCGTTTCTGCGACTCAACAGGCGCCGTTGAATGGGCAAAATTGGTCGAGTTCAACAGCGGCAACTATGATTTAGATGAGTTCTTGCCGTGAATTCAGCGCTACCTCTACTCGCATGTTCGCCGAAGTCCTCCCCCTCGGTCTCCCTCTAAGCTCCACCTTTCACTACAGCATTCCGGATGAGTTGGCGGACAAACTCGCCGCCGGGCATCTGGTGGAAGTGTCGTTTGGGCAACAGCGCGTGCAGGGCATCGTCGTCACTCTCGACGAAGATGCGCCGCAGGGCGTGAGCGACTTCAAGCCGGTCGAGGCCCTGCTCGACGAGCAACCCGTCCTCACCCGCCACCAACTCGACCTCGGCTACTACCTCAGCCGCCACTATCTTGCGCCGCTGGCCGACTGCCTGGCTCTCATGCTCCCGCCCGGCCTGGCCAAGCAGGGCGACACTGAATACGAACTGGCCGACGTAAAATTCGACGCCGAGACCGACGCCCAATTTCGCATCCTGCAACTGCTCGAGGGGCGCGGCCCACTGCGTGGCAAGCAACTCGACCGCGCCCTGCCCAAACGAAACTGGCGGGCCGCCGCAACCACGCTCGTCAAGCGCGGCGCGATCAAAAAGCGGCCCGTGCTTCAGCCGCCCTCGGTGCGGCCCAAAAACATTCGCACCGCCCGCCTCCTCGTCCCGCCCGCCGAAGTCGCCAGCGCCAAGTTTCGCCTCCGCCACAGCCCGCGCCACGCCGACCTACTCGACTACCTCTTCAGCCTCTGGCCTGGCCAGCCCGCCCTGCCGGATTTTCTGCGCGTGACTCAATCCACCGAAGCCGACCTGGGACTGCTCGTCGAGCGCGGCTGGATCGAGATCACCCAACCCGAACCCGTCATCGCCCCGACTTATCCGGTTGAGGTGATGCAAAAATGGATCGCCAAACACGAAGCCCATCAACCCGAGGCCGCCTCTGCGCTTCGAGCTTTGTGTGAAGGCCGTGCCGTGCCGCTGGCCGAACTGCCGACCATTCCGCTCGAAGTGATCAAGGCGCTCGACCAGCAGGACATGCTTCGCTACTCGGTCAACCCGCCGCGCATCGTTCTCAAGCTCACGGGCGCGCAACTCGCCAAACAAACCGACAGCCTGCGCAAGCCCAGCAAGCGCGCCGCCGTGCTCGACTATCTTGCCAAACAAAACAAGCCGGTGTCGGTCAGTTGGGTTTATGCCGAAACGGACACAACACTTGCCACTCTCAAAGAGTTGGCCGAGCGCGATCTGATTGACTTGGGCGAAGAAGAATTGTTGCGCGACCCTCTGGCCGACAAGATTTTTGTGCCGACCGAGCCACCGGCTCTCACTGCTGATCAAGAAGAAGCGTGGGAGGCAGTGGAGGCCGCCTTTGCCTTGACCTCCGCCGGGGCGTCCGTCTCGCAACCTCCGTTTCTGCTTCACGGCATCACCGGGTCGGGCAAGACCGAAATTTATCTTCGGGCTGTCGGCTCAACCTTAGAAGGAGGCCGTCAGGCCATCATCCTTGTCCCGGAAATCGCCCTCACGCCACAAACCGTTCAACGATTCGCCTCGCGCTTCCCCGGCAGAGTCGGCGTCATCCACTCCGGCCTCACCGAGGGCGAGCGTTACGACACCTGGCGGCGGGCGCGGGCAGGCGCGATTGAGGTCATCATCGGCCCGCGCTCGGCCCTGTTTGCGCCCCTGCCAAACATCGGCCTGATTGTGTTGGACGAAGAGCACGACGAAGCCTATCAGCAAGACCCGCCGATCACGCCCAGCTACCACGCCCGCGACGCCGCTGTTGAATATGCGCGCCGCCTGGGCGCGATTTGCATTCTCGGCTCGGCCACGCCCGACATCGTCTCTTTTGCTAAAGCGCAACGCGGCGACTATCGTCTACTTGAACTGCCGCAACGAATCATGGCGCATGGCGAGTACATCGCCGCCCAACAGAGTCGGCTCAACCTGGAGTCGCATTACCGGCCCATTTCGACTGACAACGACGTGGCGCAATACATTGATCTGCCGCAAACGACTCTGGTAGATATGCGGCAGGAACTTCGGGCGGGAAATCGTTCAATCTTCAGTCGGGCGCTGGAGGCGGCCTTGCTCGAGACACTGGAGCGCGGCGAGCAGGCGATTCTGTTTCTCAACCGGCGCGGCTCGGCCACGTATGTGTTTTGCCGTGACTGCGGCCAGGCGCTCGTTTGCTCGAAGTGCGGCATGCCGCTCACCTTTCACGGCGACGAGGCGCAGTTGCAGTGCCATCACTGCGGCGTGACCCGTCGCCAGCCCAACGCCTGCCCGAACTGCAAGAGCAAGCGGGTGAAATATTTTGGCGCGGGCACTGAGCGGGTGGAGGCCGAACTGCGGGCGTTGTTTCCCGAAGTGCGCGCGCTCCGCTGGGATCGCGACACGACCAAGACTCGCGGCGCGCACGAGATCATCCTGCATCACTTCCGCGAACACCAGGCCGAGGTGTTGATCGGCACGCAAATGATCGCCAAAGGACTCGACTTGCCGCTGGTGACTCTGGTGGGCGTCGTCTCTGCCGATGTGGGCCTCAACCTGCCCGACTACCGCGCCGCCGAGCGTGTCTTTCAAGTTCTGACTCAGGTGGCCGGGCGGGCCGGGCGCTCGATGCTGGGCGGGCGCGTCATCATTCAATCGTATCAACCGGAGCATTACGCGGTGCAGGCCGCCGCCGCCCATGACTTCGCCGGCTTCTATGAAAAAGAGACGGCCTATCGCCGTGAACACGGCTATCCCCCGTTTGGCCGCCTCGTGCGCCTCACCTACCGTCACCCCAAACCTGACCGCGCCGAAACCGAGGCCCAACGAGTCGCCGCCATCGTTCGCGCGCAAATGAAGCGCGCCGAGGCGCAAAGCACAGCCCTGATCGGCCCGGCTCCGTGCTTCTTCGACCGCATCGCCGGCGAATATCGCTGGCAGATCGTTTTGCGCGGCCCGAACCCTGCGCCGCTGGTGGCTGGGCTGGCGCTGAAGGATTGGCGGGTGGAAGTGGATCCGTTGAGTTTGTTGTGATCAGAGAGCGACCAATGGACAGAAATTCTGAGGAACACAAAACGTGGCTCGGCTTTACCAAACTTATGATTTTATTTGGCGGCGGCTTGTCATTAGCAATGTTAGTTATCGTGTTACTCGAAACGAAAGATGTTGTGACGGCATTGCATCAGTTTTTGGCCGCTGCAACATTAATGTTGCCGATAACCTGTCTTGCGTCAGCTAGTACATATTTGAGGGCGTGGCGCGACTACCGGAGTGTTTTCAATCCGCACAGGCACGAATCTCCAAGAAACGTTCCCGTGCATATCAAATGGTTGTGGAAAACTGTCGAGCAAATCGAAGATCGGCAAAAGAGGGAGGCGGCAACGAATCTCATAATCCCGTCAGCATCACTTGCACCTCTGGTTTTGCTATGCATTTGTTTGGAATGGGCTTTGTTGATAATTGCATCTGCCACATCAAAATAGTGATCTCATTGTGGAACAGTGGGTAGAAGTTGATCGGCTGAGTTTGCCATAGGCTCAAGCAAATTCCAGGAAATTTGGCGGCGCATAGAAGCCGCGTTTGCGGAGCGGTTCTGGCGATTGAGTTTCGCAAAGAGCACGCAACCGTTTCATCGTCGTTGCGGCTTTGACCAAGAAGACAGGTTCAGGCAGAGGCTCAACATCCTTAGTCCAATCCGGCGGATTTTGTTGCAGGCGCATAGCAAACAATTCAATGAGCGCCGCCGCCGCCGCTAGCAAGCGCCGGTCTTCGGTTTTAGGCAATGGATACTCGCTCAAACGGAGTTTCTGTTGGAGAAAATCTTGAGTCAAACTTCTGAGGAGAAGGCTCTCGCCATCAAGCGCGGCCTGAGCAATTTGCTCAATTGTTACTGCCATACTGTGAAAGCGCCTCTATAATTTCCTGTCTAGAAATAGTTGCCATCTGTTTACCTGGACAGTTTGGCTGTCGTAAAGCCCCTGACGAGTATACTCCACCTTATATGACATTTGTAAATTGACAAAATCTCACACGGCGATAAGATTCACCCAACTTTATGGCCGATATTCCTGACCGCGAATGGTTGAATCTATCCGAGGCGGCGCATCTGCTGGGCGTTCACCCGTCCAGTGTGCGCACCTGGGCCGACAAGGGCGAACTGCCGTCGCAGAGGACGAGCGGGGGGCACCGCCGTTTTCGACGGCCCGACCTGGAGCAATGGGCCGTCCATCAGCGCAAGGGGCCGCCGCCCGGCGCGTCGCTCGTCATCCAGTCGGCCCTGGGCCGGGCGCGGATGGAAATGAGCGACGGCCACTTAAGCCAACTGCCCTGGTATGCAAAACTATCTGAGACGGCGCGGGCGGCGCATCGAGAAGCCAGCCATAAACTGCTTGACCTTCTGAGACGGTATCTTGCCGGCGCCCAAAACGGCGAGCGTGAGCCGCTTCTAATTGAAGCCCGGCAAATGGGCGCCGATTATTACCGCCTGGGCAAAGCCGGCAAGCTTTCACTTGCTGAAAGTGTGCGCGCCTTTCTATACTTTCGCGCCTTTCTCACTGAAAGTGTTCTGCAAATGGTCGAAGCCGCCGGCAATCGTCCGCCGCAATCGCTGGCCGAGCTTCACCAATTGACATCTCACTTCACCAACGAAATTCTGGTAGCCCTCGTCGAGGCCCATGAAACCGAACGTAAAACGTAAGCCGTAAATTATTTACGTGTTGCGTTTGACGTTTGAGGCAACAGAGCTGAACATGACCATCCTCAAATACCTTCCCTTCCTCTCAACCCTCGTCACGCTTGTGTTCGCCGCGGCCGTGTTTCAACGCTACGCTCAACGTCGTGGCATCCACCTGTTGTTGTGGGGCGTCGGCCTGATTTTGTATGCGGCGGGCACGTTCACCGAGTCGTACCTCGCGCTCGGCTGGAGCGAGGTTGCCCTGCGCGTCTGGTATCTCAGCGGAGCCATGCTCACTGCCGCCTGGCTGGGGCAGGGCACGGTGCATCTGCTGGTTCGGCGGCGCGGCGTGGCCGACATGCTCACCGCCCTGCTCACCGCTGTCTCCATCTTCGCCATCATCAGCGTCTTTGGCTCGCATGTGGACGGCGCGGCGTTCAACCCGCACGTTCCGGTCTCGGCGCAGTACAAAGAGTTGATGACCAGAGACGGCCTCACCCGGTTCCTCACCGTCATCTTGAATATCTACGGCTCCATCGGCCTCATCGGCGGCGCGGCCTGGTCGGCCTATCTCTTCGCCCGCAAGCGCGTCCTGCCTCATCGCGTGATCGGCAACGCGTTGATCGCCGCCGGGGCGCTGATGCCGGCGATGGCTGGAGTGTTCATCAAGTTTGGACTGGGCGACTGGCTGTATGTGAGCGAACTGCTCGGCGCGGCGATCATGTTCGCCGGGTTCATCGCCGCCACCAACCCTCAACCCGTGACTCATTCCCAGGCCGTCGCGGCCTGACTCTCCTAAACCCTGGCAAGCACCCTAAGCGGAGCGCCCCTTGACTCGCTCCGCTCGCGCCGCTCGACAATGATTCGCCGCTGTATAATCCTGTAGGGGCAAGCGCTAACTTGCTCCTACAGTTATGAATCAGAAACTCTTCACCTTCATCGAAGTCGTTGTGCTCGGCGGGCTGGTCGTCTTCGTCATGTACATCGGCGGCGCGTTCAAAGCGCCGGACGCGGTGCCGACGCCACAACCCGCCCCTACCCAACTCGCGCCAACCGCAACACTCAACATCACTCCTGTTCCTTCTGTCACGCCCGCACCGCCCGCCCTCACTCAACCCATCGGCCTCATCGCTTTCGACTCTTTCCGGGACGGCAACCCTGAGATTTACGTGGTGGATGTCGAGACAGGTATTCAAACCAACCTGACGAATAACCCGGAGTCTGATGGATTGATTGCCTGGTCGCCTGACGGTTCGCGCCTGGCCTTCACCTCTGATCGAAGCGGCGAGCCGGAAATCTACGTGATGAACGCCGACGGCGCTGAGGTTATCCAACTCACCCACACCCAAGACACCCAGGACACGAAGACTGGCTACTATCCTTTTGTTTCCTGGTCGCCGGATGGCAGGCAGATTGTGATCGTGAGACACGAGGCCCGGCCCGGCCAGCGATATGTGTTGAGTTCGCTAGACCTGATTCGGTCTGACGGTTCCGGCGTCAAGACCCTGTACAGCAGTACCGAGTTTTATATTTTGCAGGCAAGCTGGTCGCCTGATGGCAAATACATTGCCGTCACCGGAAGTGATTCTTCCTCTTCGGCGCTAAGAGTCCACGTTGGAGAGGTCGGAGAGGCGCCTTTCGGCTTGAACTATTTCCAGGGCAACCCATGCGACAAATATATTTGGTCGCCGGACAGCAAAATTACCTGCTTCGGAGATCGAGAGAGTGTTACTATGAATCCTGACGGGTCAGAAGCCAAGACAAGGCCAACCGGCTTGTCCGGCGACGGCTTTGTTGAGGGCGTCGCTTGGTCACCCGACGGGCAACACCTTCTCTTTCTCGCCACCATGTTCATTCCACAGAGTGATCAGAACCCCACTCGAAGACTCTTTGCCATTAACGCCAATGGCTCAGAGAATCTAAAAATCATTGATGTCCGCGAATCAGAAACAGCCTTCAATATCATCCCAAGCTGGTCGCCGGATGGGCAGTGGATCGCTTATAGCCTGGTGAAAGGCGATCTCGCCGATATTTACATAGTCAACATTTATGAGCCCAGCCAATATCGCCAGTTAACCAGCGACACCAGTTATAACTTCTCGCCGCAATGGCAACCGAGGCCAAAGCAAATGCCATGAGTCAGAAAGTATTTACCCTCATCGAAGTCGTCCTCCTCGGCGGGCTGGTCGTCTTCGTCATGTACATCGGCGGCGCGTTCAAGGGGCGAGACCCAGCGCCAACACTGCAACCGACAGCAACGCCACTCCCGGTCAAGACCGCCAAACCTGCGCCCACCCTCACCGCCACTAGCGATCATCCTGCTGAAACCACTATCCCGTCTCCAACGCCAACAACTCCCGCCATCACCCAGCCCGCCGGCCTCATTGCTTTCGAGTCTAATCGAGATGGCAACTCTGAAATCTACGTTGTGGATGCAGGTAACGCCTTCCCCATTAATCTGACTGATAACCCGGCTGAGGATTACGCGCCGCTCTGGTCGCCCGACGGCTCGCGCCTTGCCTTCTTCTCCACCCGCACCGGCTGGCTGGAAATTTACGCGATGAACGCCGATGGCTCAAACTTAAAGCAACTCACGAAGACTAAAGGCACGAACACAGCTTACAGCTATCCTTTGTCGTGGTCGCCGGATGGGGAACGGATTCTGGCGCTGAGAGGCAGAGTCTGGCAGGTTGGCCAGCAACCCCGCCCCGGCTCGCTTGATCTGATTCGGGCCAATGGCTCCGGCGCCACAACCCTTTATCAGAACAAGGATACTTATGTGTGGCAACCGAGTTGGTCGCCCGACGGCAACTACGTTGCTTTAATAATGGCCGGCCCTTTGCAAGAGTCACAACTCTACCTGGGCCGGCCCGAGGAAACGCCGTTCAGCTTGAACCGTTTCACGAGCAACTCTTGCTACAACTACACCTGGTCGCCAGACAGCAAGTTAACTTGTTATGCGGGAGACAGGCTGGCGATCGTTAACCCGGACGGCACGGGCGGGCAATCTCTGATCAGTTTTACGAGCAGTTATCCTACAGCTATCCTCTGGCTGCCAACAGGCGATTTCATGCTTTACGTTGCCAGCAATTTCAACGCCCCCAAACTGAAAGTCTACGTGGTGAACGATGATGGATCGGACCGCAGAGAAGTGTTGCTTGACGCGGAAATGATGGAAGGCAGTGCGCTCAGCTTGTCGCCCGACGGCCAGTGGCTGGCCTACAACTCAAAAGCAGACGACCAAGCCAACATTTACATCGTCAACGTTTACGACACATATCAACACGCCCAGTTGACCATTAACGCCGGAGACAACCTCTCGCCTCAGTGGCAACCGTAGCTGTTGTATACTGTCTCCAATCTCTAATTGAGAATTGTGAATTTCGTGATTCGTCTCGCCGCCTTCGACCTCGACGGCACGCTCGTCGGCCACGATCTCACACTTGGCCCGCGCGTCAAAGCCGCCATTGCCCGCGCTCAGGCGCAGGGCGTGGTCGTCACCCTGGCCACCGGGCGCGGCCCTTCGCCCACCGACCAGTTCGCCGCCGAACTCGGCCTCACCGCGCCCCTCATCTGCTTTCAGGGCGGCATCGTCTACGACTACCGCGCCCACAAGGTTTTGCACGAAACCCGGCTCGACCCCGCCGTAGTGCCTATCATCGTCCGGCTGGCCGAAGAGCGCGGCTGGAACTTGCAGTTCGAAAGCCCGGACATGATCTACCTGCCCCGCGAGTCCAACCATCCTGAAGCGCTGTTCAACTTGCTCAAAGTGTCCAACTGGAAGCGGGTGGACAATTTCCTCACCGACTTGCCAGAAACGCCACATAAGTTTATCCTCTCTTTGCACGACACCGCCGAGCGCGACGCCCTGGCCGCCGAACTCAGAGCCAGCTTCGACAAGACGCTGGCCGCGATCACCGTCGTACCCTCGCACCCGATTCTGGTCGAGGGCCTGCCGCGCGGCATGAGCAAGGCGACCGGCCTCGAATGGCTGGCGGCGCATCTGAACATTTCTCGTGAAGAAGTGCTGGCGGTGGGCGACAACGACAACGACGCCGAGATGTTGAAGTGGGCGGGTGTGGGCGTGGCGATGGGCAACTGTAGCCCCGCCGCCCGCGCCGCCGCCGACTGGGTCGCGCCGCCGTTGAGTGAAGATGGAGCGGCGGTGGCGTTGGAGAAGTATCTTGAAGATAAGTCATCAGTGAGCAGTGATCAGTCTGACTGATCACTGTTCACTGATCACTGGCATGAAGACCGAAGTTCTCTCCGCCGACTCTCCCGACACCCTGCCTCACGCCCTCGAAGTTTTGAAACGCGGCGGTGTCGTGGCCTTCCCGACCGACACTGTGTACGGTATTGGGGCGATTGTGTTCGACGCCGACGCGGTGGCTCGGCTCTACGAGGCGAAAGGGCGACCGCCAGAAAAGGCTATCCCCGTCCTCGTCGGCCAAACCGGGGATGTGAGCAAAGTGGCGGCCAGGGTCACACCCTCCGCAAAAAAACTGGCTGAAGCCTTCTGGCCGGGCGCGCTCACCATCGTCGTCCCCAAATTATCAACCGTGCCGGAAATCGTCTCGGCCTATCCAACGATCGGCGTGCGCCTGCCCAACCATGCGGTTGCCCGTGCTCTGCTCACGCTCGCCGGTCCGCTGGCCGTCACCAGCGCCAACCTCTCTGGCATGAACAGCCACTTGCACGCGCCCGCTGTGCTGGCCGACCTCAATGGCCGGATTGAGTTGTTGATTGACGGCGGCCCGTGTCCGGGCGGCATGCCTTCAACCGTATTGGATTGCACAGTTGAGCCGCCGGAAATTTTGCGCGTCGGGCCAATCTCCATCGAGGCCATTGTTGCGGTCTTGGAAGAATAGTCATCATTGCGATCTATCATCTCAACGGAGGGTCTCCATGTATAAAACTCGCTCCCCAATTCTCGTCGGCCTCATTCTGGTGGCGCTTGGCGGGTGGCTGTTGGCGCAGAATCTTGGCGTCCAACTGCCCGACCTGACTGCGCTCTGGCCGGCCATTCCGTTCCTCTTTGGCCTGAACCTCCTGGTACGATACTTCGCCGGCGGCAGGCAAGACTCGGGGCAGGTGTTTATGGGCGTGGCCGCCACGCTGGCCGGCGCTTTCTTTTTCGCCTTCACCCTCGGCTATCTCGGCTGGGGGCAAATGGAGCAATACTGGCCTGTGTTCGTTCTCATCGGCGGCGTTGCTTTCCTTGTTCAATGGATCGTTGACCCGTCGCGGCGCGGCCTGCTCGTCCCGGCTGTCATCGCTCTGGTGGTCGGTTTTGTCTTTCTGGCCCCGGTTCTGGGGCTGTTCGACTCGGCCCTGGTGCGTCAGGCCGTGCAATACTGGCCGGTGGCTCTCATCCTGGCCGGCCTGCTGGTGCTGGTGAACAGTTTGTCGCGCCGCAGTAACGTCTAAATGATCATCGGCGTTGACGCCAGCCGGGCGACGGCCGCCCGCCGCACCGGCACCGAAGCCTACTCGCTGGCCATCACTCGCGCCCTGCTCAACCTGGACTCGCCCCACGAGTGGCGGCTCTATTTTCGTGACGAGCCGCCGCCCAACCACCTAACCCGCTGGCGCGAACTGCCCAACCATCGAGTCACTAACGTAATCATCCATCAACGACGCCTGTGGACTCACCTCGGCCTCTCCAATGAACTGCGCCGATCCAGGCCAAACCGCCTCTTCATCCCGGCCCATGTTCTGCCTCTCTACCATCCCTGCCCGTCGGTCGTCACCGTTCACGACCTGGGCTACCTGCGCTTCCCCGACGCTCACCCGCCCGGCCAGCGGCTCTACCTCGACTGGTCAACGCGCTTCAGCGCCCGCTACGCCTCGGCCTTAATCGCCGACAGCGAAGCTACCAAACGCGACCTCGTCGAACACTATTACACCCCGCCCGAAAAAATCGCCGTCGTCTACCCCGGCTACGACGACTCGCTCAAGCCTGTTCGTCATCCTTCGCGTCGCAGTCCTGTCCTCGAAAAATACAACCTCACCCAAAACTTTCTGCTTCACGTTGGCACGATCCAACCGCGCAAGAATCTGGAGCGGTTGATTGACGCTTACGACCCTTCGCAAATCGCTCTGGTGCTGGCCGGGCGGCGCGGTTGGCTGGCCGATTCAATTTACGAGAAGGGCAAGGCCAGAGGCGTGATGTTTTTGGATTACGTGGCCGACGACGAGTTGGCCGCCTTGTACTCGTCGGCCACGGCCTACGTTGCGCCTTCTTTATATGAAGGCTTCGGTTTCACCGTGCTGGAAGCGATGGCCTGCGGCACGCCCGTCATCTGCTCCGACGGCGGCTCACTGCCCGAAGTGGCCGGGGATGCCGCCCTTATCATCCCGGCCCGCGACACTCAAGCTCTGGCCGAAGCCATCCGCCAAGTTGTGGCCGACTCTGAGTTGCGCCGGACGATGACGATGAACGGCTTCCGCAACCTGGCCCGCTTCTCGTGGAAGCGCGCGGCAGAGCAGACGTTGAAGGTAATTGAAGAATCAGGGAAAGGGTCAACGGATTGAACGTATTCAACAGATTGTTTTTTTGTTGTTCCGTTCAATCCGCTCGCGAAGCGTCCGTTGACCAAATTATGCCAGCGACCGTAAACATCCTCTCCGTTCCCGTTCACAACGTTACTCAAGCCGAGACGCTGAGTCTCATTGCTGACTTCGTCACTAGCCGCCAGCCGCACCAGCTTTGCACGGCCAACCCGGAGTTCGTGATGGCGGCCCGGGCTGACTCGGAGTTCATGACGATTTTGCGCGACGCCGATTTGTGTTTGCCGGACGGCGTTGGACTGCTGTGGGCGTCTAAAGTGTTGGGCGAGCCTCTGCGCGAGCGGGTGGCCGGGTCGGACCTGGTTCCGGCCATTGCAACAGAGGCGGCCAAACATGGGTGGCGGCTGTTTTTGTTGGGAGCGGCGGAGGGCGTGGCCGATCAAACTGCATCCATTCTCAAATCACGTCATCCCAACTTGATCGTCGCCGGAACGTGGGCCGGGTCGCCTGATTCAAAAGAAGAGGAAGCCATTACCGCCCGCATCCGCGCCGCGCGGCCCGACGTGTTGTTGGTGGCTTACGGCGCTCCGGCGCAAGACAAGTGGATCGCCCGCAACCGCGACCGCTTGCGCGTGCCGGTGATGATGGGCGTGGGCGGGGCATTCGACTTCGTCGCCGGCGTGGCCGAGCGCGCGCCGCGCTGGATGCAGAAGCTTGGGCTGGAGTGGCTGCACCGCCTCATTCGCCAGCCCTGGCGCTGGAAAAGAATGCTGGCTCTCCCGCAGTTTGCGATAGCTGTTTTGCTATATAATCGTCAATGAAGGGAGAGGCAAGCCAGATGGAACCTAAAGAACTCAACGATGCCCAAAAGAAGATGCTGGCCTGGATCGAAAAGGCCGGCGCCGCCAGCCCCAGCCGCCTCTCGGCAGAGACGGGGCTTTCGCCCAAGGAGACGTGGAGCATGCTCAACCAGATGGCCGAGTGGGGTTACGTGGTCATCCGCGACGACCCAGACAGCGTGGATGGGGCGCTGGTGCTGGCCAATGCCCAACGGACGATGAGCCAGTTCAAGCAAATTAAGCGCAAGTAGCAGTGATAAGGTGACTGTCACTGGCTGTAAGACCGCAAGATTCTGGGCGCTCGGAGCCAGTGACAGTCACCTAAAAGTGAGTGAGTGATGATGGAAGTCCGTAACCTTCGTCAGCCGTTTCGATTCAGTTTTGCGTCGGCGTTCTGGGGAATCCTCCTCGGAACGGCGGCGATTTTTTTCGCCTTTCCGCTGGAGCGGTTGGATCCGCAACCGGTGGCGCTCGTGCTTCTGATTCAGGAGCAGGGCCGGGCGCTGTTGGCGCTCTTGTGGCCTCTGGCCAGCGCCGCCGTTCTGGGCGCGGGCGTAGGCGTGACCGAGTTAGCGTCGTACAAGGATTTGTGGCGGGAGGCCATTATTGCGCGCTGGGGCATGTATTTGATCCTGCTCAACACGGCGGTGGCGGCGCTGGCCTACGTCGCCGTCCGGGCCTACATGCCCGACACCGATCCGTTTCTCCTGGCGATCAGCGTCGGCGTGGGCTTCCCGGCGTTAATTCGCACCAAGTTCACGCTGGTCAAGCAGTTTGGCGGCGAAGGCGGCTCCGACATTGCCCTGAACCTCGGCTGGCTGTATGACCAGTTTCAAAACTTTTGCCGGCAGGAGATTGACAAGGAGATTTTCACCTTTCGCCAGGTCGTCGCCAACCGGCTGATCGAGCAGTATCCGACGATTCAGGAACTGTATCAGTTGGCTCTTTACACCCTCAAAACTCGCACCAACCTGGCTGCGGAAGCGGAAGAGGCGCGCCTCAAAGACTTGCAAGAGTTGATTGATCCGCAGGTGCCGCCGGAAGTGGCGCGGATTAACCTGGGCCTTTTTGTGCTTGAACTGGGCGGGGTGGGATACGTGGATTTGATCGCCAGGGCCAAAGCCCGGAAGGAGACTTCCACTACGGTTTCAGCCGCCGCGCCCATCCCCTCAGCCGCCTCTGCCGATTCGCCGACCGAAACGGCGGTGAAGAAACTGGTGGAACTGCCGCTGGCTGAACTGGAAAAACTGGCGCTGGACTTGCTCAAGTCACCCGACGACCAGGGCTGGGTTCAACAGGCCGCCGAGCCTGCGCCCGGCATCTCCGAAGTGCGCCAGAAAGCGCCCATTGCCTACTACGTCGTCTCGCGCGCCGGAGTTGAAGCGGCGCTTCAGGCGCTGAAAAACAGAGATTAGAGAATTGGAGATTGCCTCCAATCTCCAATTCTCTAATCTCCAATCTCTGAACCATGCCCGACTCCCGTTCCGTCCTCAGCGTTGGCATTGACGTTGGCACGACGACGACGCAACTCGTCTTCTCGCGCCTCATCCTCGCCGACACCTCGCGCCCCGGCCAGATTCCACGCATCGGCATCACCGACAAATCCGTCATCTACCAATCCCCAATTACTTTTACTCCACTGGCCGACCGCGAGACGATTGATGTAGTCCGCCTGACCGACCTGGTGAAGCGCGAGTATGCGGCGGCAGGCGTTGACCCAAAACAGATCGAAACCGGCGCCGTCATCATCACCGGCGAGACGGCCAAGAAGAAGAACGCCGACGAAATTTTGCGCGGGCTGGGCGGGCTGGCCGGCGAGTTTGTGGTGACAGTGGCCGGGCCGCATCTGGAGTCGCTTATCGCCGGGCGCGGCGCGGGCGCAACCGATTATTCCAAACGACACTTCTGCAAAGTAATCAGCATTGATATTGGCGGCGGGAGCGCCAACTCGGCCCTGTTCAACGCCGGGGCGCTGGTGGCGGCGGCGGCCATGAACTACGGCGGGCGCATCCTGGAAGTTGAGCACAGCACGGGCCGGGTGCGGCACATCGCCGAACCGGCAAAGCACATTCTGGAAGACTGTGGTTTGAGATTGGTCACGGGGAGTGCGCCGTCGCTGGCCGACTTGAAACGCTTCACCGACCGCATGGCCGATCTCACTGTCGAGCTGATCGAAGGAACGGGGTCGCCTCTGGCCCAAAAGCTGTATCTCACCCCGCCCGCGCCCGTCTCCGGCAAAGGCACGGTGCTCATGCTGTCGGGCGGCATCGGCCATTACTTTTACAGCCCGATTTCGATTCGCTCGGTTGACGACGCCACCCTCCACGACGACGTGGGGCCGCTGTTGGCCGAGTCGCTGCGCGAGCACCCGGTGATCAAAACGTACGAGACGGTCAAACCGGCAGAGACGCTGAGGGCTACCGTGCTGGGCGCAAGTTCGCAAACCGTCACCCTGTCCGGTTCGACGATCTGGGCCGAGCGCGAGATTTTGCCGATGAAGAACCTGCCGGTGATCAGGCCGGTGATGAACACCGGGATGCCGCCCCTACAAATGGCGGCCTCCATTGCCGACGCCGTTCGCCGCTGGGACGTGAATCCGGCTACGGACAATTTTGCCGTCGCCCTCGAACTGGATCAATCGCTAAATTATTCCCTGCTTCTCCAGCTTGCCACCGGCCTGGCCGAGTTCGCCCGGACTCTGCCTGAAGGCCGCCCGCTGGTGGCTATTATTGAGCACGATTACGCCCAGGCGCTGGGCCAGACGGTGAAGGCCATGGCCCCCGACCGGCCCCTGCTGGTGATTGACCAGGTGGGCCTGCAGGAGGGCGACTACATTGACGTGGGTGCGCCGATGATGGACGGGCGGGTAGTGCCGTTGAGCGTGAAGACGTTGATTTTCTATCATTAGGGCCTTGTTTTCTTCTGCCGTCACTATTCCCCAAGCGTGGGGTTATTAATGGCAATAATGGGACATTTATCTTTTATTGGTTCCCGGCCATTCTGGTGCCGGGTATGTTTTGCGGCCTCTTCGGCGCCTTGCGCCGGGACAAAGGCCGCCACCTGACACAGCGCCTGTTCCCCGCTCTTTGGCGGGCCGAACGGCGCTGTTTTTTTGGGGGCTGGGTAGCTCACGCGATTGCGTGTAAACCAAATTACTAATCTTGAGAGGAGAATTGTTACATGTCGGGTCAAACACACCTTGAGGACGATAAGAAACATTTGCATAAGATGGGCTATGCCCAGGAACTGGCTCGCCGGATGAGCCTGTTCTCGAATTTCGCGATTTCCTTCTCGATCATCTGTATTCTGGCGGGCGGCATCACAGCCTTTCCTGCTGCCTTGAGCGCCGGCGGCGGTTTTTCCGTTTCTATAGGCTGGCTCTTCGGAGGCGCCGTTGCCATGATTGTCGCCTTCGGGATGGGGCAAATTGCCTCCGCTTACCCAACCGCCGGCGGCCTATATCATTGGGGGTCCATTCTGGGCGGAAAAGCATGGGGATGGGCAACGGCGTGGTTCAACCTGTTAGGCTTAATCTTTGTGGTTTCGTCGGTTGACTGGGGCGTCTATGCTCTGTTCCTTAAACCGTTGATTTTGACGCCGATGTTTCCCAACCTGGATTTTTCGAGTTGGGTGCTTACTATCACTCCCGGCTTTGTCATTGACATGTGGCAGACGATTTTTATCGCCGGCATACTGATTTCACAGGCGCTGTTAAATCACTATGGCATCAAACTCACTACCATATTGACGGATTTCAGCGGTTACCTGATCTTTGTGGTCGCCATCCTGTTGACGGGCACCCTGCTGATTTACTCACCTGTGTCGTTGGATTTCTCACGCCTCTTCGCATTCACAAACTACACAGGCCCAGCCGGCGGCTCTTATTTCCCGGTGCGCACAGAAGCAAGTGTCTTTGCCTTCCTGCTCGGCTTGCTGTTTGTGTTATATACCATCACCGGCTTTGATGCGTCGGCGCATACCTCAGAGGAGACGCGCGACGCGCAGGTCAACGTGCCAAAGGGTATGTGGTCAGCTGTTTTGTGGTCATGGATCTTTGGATTTGTAATGGTTTCCACATTCGTGCTGGTGATGCCTAACATAGCTGAGGGCGCGGCCACAGGCGGCAATTCATGGTTCTACTTGTATGACGCCTCTAAAATGCCGGGTTGGCTACGGATTATCCTTAGCATTGGCTTGACGGTTTCCAACTACCTGTGTGCTTTGGCCGGCCTGACCTCTTGCTCCCGCATGATGTTTGCCTTTGCCCGCGACGGCGGCCTGCCCTTCTCAAATGTCCTCTCACATGTGAGCACGCAATATCGCACACCCACCTATGCGATTTGGACCAGCATCGTATTAGCTTGGGTTTCCACACTCTACGGCAACGCCTTCTTTGTATTGGCTACAGGTTGCGCCGTGTTCCTCTATCTATCATACGTGATGCCAATCGCGGCCGGCTTCCTTGCCGAAGGCAAAACCTGGAAAGAGAAAGGGCCTTTCAACCTTGGAGCATGGTCTAAACCCAATGCGGTGATTGCCGTGTTGGGCGGCATTGTGCTGGCCATTACCGGTTTCTTCCCGCCTAACGAGAAGGTGTTCTATCTCACAGTTGGCATGATCGTAGTCATGGTCATTTTGTGGTATGCCCTTGAACGCAACCGCTTTGAGGGTGTGCCGATGGGCGATAAGATCGAGCAACGCCAGAAGATGATCTCGGATATTGAAGCCAAGTATAAAGATAGCGCGGCTGACTGATTGCCCTCCGTCTGTCGCGCGCTTTGTGAGCAATTAGAGGATTGGAGAATTGAGGATTGGCGTCAACCAATTCTCTGATTCTCCAATCCTCTTTTTATTCCATGCCCCACCTTCTCGGCATTGACCAGGGCACCACCCAAACCACCGCCGTCCTCGTCGCTTCTGACACTGGCCGCCTCGTCGCCAAGAACTCGGTGCAATTGCCCGCCCGCTTCCCGCAACCGGGCTGGGTGGAACAAGAGCCGGACGATATTGTGAGGACGGTGCGCGAAGCCGTCGCGCCACTGATTGAAAAATACGAAATTGCCGCCGTCGGCTTTGACAACCAGGGCGAAACATTCGTCGTCTGGGACGCCGACACCGGCCAGCCCCTCACCCCGGCCATCGTCTGGCAGGACAAGCGCGGCGTCTCGGTATGCGAAGCCATCGCCAGTCAGGTTGATCACAACGCCCTGCGCCGCAAGACCGGCCTGCTCCTCGACAGTTATTTTTCTGCGCCCAAATTGCGTTATGCCCTGGAACAAGACCCGGCCTTGCGCGACGCTGTGCAAAGTGGCCGCGCCCGCTTTGGCACCACCGAGACCTGGGTGATTTGGAATCTCAGCGGCGGCAAATTGCACCTCACCGATCCCTCCACCGCCTCACGCACCCTGTTGTTCGACGCCAATCGTTTTGACTGGGATGACGATCTGCTTTCGCTCTTCGGCGCTAACCGATCCATCTTGCCCAAAGTAGTCCCCTCGGCGGGGCACGCAGGCGATCTTGATTTTGGCGTCGGCAAACCTTTGCCATTGCACGCTCTGCTTGTTGACCAGCAGGCGGCGTTGTTCGGCCAAGCATGCTTCAAGCCCGGCGAGATGAAATGCACCTTTGGCACCGGCAGTTTCCTGCTCATGAACATCGGCGGCGAGATGCGCCTCTCGAACAACGGCCTGCTCACCACCGTCGCCTGGCGCTTCGGCGACCAGACGGCCTACGCCTTCGACGGCGGCATCTTTGTCACCGGCTCGGCGGTGCAGTGGATCGCCGAAAGCCTGCGCCTCCTGCCGAACGTAGCCGCCAGCGCCGAGGCCGCCTCTCAATCCACAGACTCTGACGTTGTCTTTGTGCCGTCCTTGCAGGGTTTAGCCGCCCCGCACTGGCGGGCCGATGCTCGCGGCGCGATCTTCGGTCTCAGCCGTGGAACGGCGCCCGCCGACATCGCCCGCGCCACCCTCGATGGCATCGCCTGCCGCGTTTACGAAGTGGTGACGGCCATGGCCCAGGACGCGGGTCAGTCGCCGGCACATCTTAAAGTAGATGGCGGCCCGTCGGGCAATCCGTATCTCATGCAGGCCATCGCCGACTTGTTGAACCTCGAAGTCCGCGTGTCTGCCGCCCGTGAAGCGACGGCCATTGGCATTGCCAACCTGGCCGGGCATTCGGCCCTCGGCCTCTCACTCGAAGAGCTGGCCGCCCGCTGGCAGGCCGAGGCGGTGTATCGCCCAAAAATAGACGACGGTGAACGTCAGCGACGGCTGGAACGATGGGGAAAGGCGCTGGCGGCCCTCGGGCGCTATCACGGTTGGGCATGATCTACGATGTCGCCGTCATCGGCGGGGGCGCAGTTGGCTCGGCGATTGCCCGCGAACTTTCCCGTTACGAACTAAACATTGCCCTCCTCGAAGCCGCGCCCGACGTGGGCATGGGCACGTCCAAAGCCAGCACTGCCATCTGGCACACCGGCTTTGACGCCAAGCCCGGCTCGCTCGAAGCGCGGCTCATGCGCCGCAGTTACGCCCTCATGGAGCAGTTTGCGCCCGAGGCCGGCATTCCCATTGAGCGCACGGGCGGATTGCTGATCGCCTGGAGCGAAGAGCAACTTGCGACTCTGCCCGCCCTGCTCGATAAAGCCAAACAAAACGGGGTCGCCGACGTATATTTAATTGCCGCCGACGAAGTCTACCGCCTTGAACCTCGCCTCGGCCCCGGCGCGCTGGGCGGCATGCTTGTCCCTGGTGAGCACGTGCTTTGCACCTACACCGTTCCGCTGGCTTGCGCCACCCAAGCCGTTGTCAACGGCATAACACTCAAACTGAATCATTCGGTGAAGGCCATCCAGTCACGAGACGGCTTCCACGTCCTCGGCGGGCCGGGCGGCAGTGTCGAGTGCCGCTGGATCATCAACGCCGCCGGACTCTATTCAGATGAGATTGATCGCCTGCTGGGTCATCATGATTTCATCGTCACTCCGCGCCGGGGCGAGCTGATCGTCTTCGACAAATTCGCCCGCTCGCTGATCAATCACATTTTGTTGCCTGTCCCTACTGCCAAAACCAAAGGCGTCCTCATCAGCCCAACCGTGTACGGCAACGTTCTGCTCGGCCCTACTGCCGAAGACCTGCCCGACAAGACCGCCACAAGCACAAGCGCCAGCGGCTTGCAGACGTTGTTGGAGAAAGGCCGGGCCATTCTACCTGAGTTGCTGAACGAAGAAGTGACGGCTACTTACGCCGGACTGCGCGCCGCCACCGAGCATAGCGACTATCAAATTCGGTTGCACGCCGGACAACGCTACGTGTGCGTGGGCGGCATCCGCTCCACGGGCGTGTCGGCCTCACTCGGCATCGCGGAATATGTGGCCGGACTTCTGCAAGAGGCAGGGCTTACATTGAAGCCCAAGCTGCAATTCAAATCAATTCGCATGCCGAACATTGGCGAAGCAGCCACGCGCCCGTATCAATCAGCCGAGATGATCGCGGCCAACCCAACCTATGGTCAGATTGTTTGCCATTGCGAGCGTGTGACGCTTGGCGAAATTCTGGCCGCGACTCGAACGGTTATTCCAGCGCGAACGGTGGACGGCTTGAGGCGGCGCACCCGTGTTCTGCAAGGGCGTTGTCAGGGTTTCAACTGTCACGGCGCAGTCGTGTCATTGTTGGCGCGTGAAACGAATCAAAATCCGAGCCAACTGATGATGCTGGAGCAGGATCATGTTGCCTGAGCACGCCGAAGTCCTCATTGTCGGCGCCGGCCCGGCCGGGCTGGCGGCGGCTATTGAGTTGAAGCGACTCGGCGTGGGCGATGTTGTCGTGGCCGACCGTGAGCCGGAAGCTGGCGGCATCCCGCGATTGTGTCATCACATCGGCTTTGGCCTGCGCGATCTGCGCCTCCTCCTCTCCGGTCCCGATTATGCAAGACGCTATCATCGTCTGGTGCAAGAGGCGGGCGTCCCTGTTTACACTAACACTACCCTCACTGGCTGGCAGGGGCCAAACAGGCTGTCGTTCACCAGCCCACAGGGCCTGGGCGAGATTGAAGCCCGCGCCGTGTTGCTCGCCACAGGCTGTCGCGAGCGCCCGCGCTCGGCGCGGCTGGTTCCGGGCAGTCGGCCAGCGGGCGTGTTCACCACCGGCTCGTTGCAGCGCTTTGCCCACGAGCATCATCTCGGCAGCGCCGGAGTCGGGCGGCGGGCGGTCATCGTCGGCGCGGAGTTGGTCAGTCTTTCAGCTTTGATGACTCTGACGAGCATAAAGATTCCGGTTGCCATGATGGTCACGGAACTGCCTGAGCCTCAACTCTATTTTCCGTATCGGCCCATGAAGTGGTTGTTGGCCGACCTGCTCACGCGCACGCCGGTTGTGCCGCGCGCGAAGGTGAGCAACATCATCGGCTACAAGCGCGTCGAGGGCATCGAACTCACCCATCTCGACTCGGGCCGCATCGAAAGGATTGACTGTGACACCGTCGTTTTTACCGGGGACTGGATTCCGGAACACGAAACCGCCCGCCTCGGCGGCCTGGAAATGGATCCGGGGACGCGCGGGCCACAGATTGACGGCGCATTTCATACGTCCAAGCGCGGCGTGTTTGCGGCGGGCAACCTCCTGCGCGGCGCGGAGACAGCGGACTGGGCCGCGTTGGAGGGCAGACGCGCCGCGCATCATATCGCCCAATTCCTGCGCGGCGGACAGTGGCCGGAACACGGCCTGTCGCTTCAGGTGGAGCCGCCTCTTGCGTGGGTGTCCCCCAACATCGTGGCCGCCGATTCGCCTTCAAGCAGTTTCCTTTTCCGCGCCCGCGAATTTCGCCGTGAGGCTCAGGTGCAAGTCTATCAGGGCGAACGTCTCTTGCACACTCAAACGTTCCGCCACCTGATCGTCAACGAGTCCATGCGCTTTTCCGGCGAGTGGGTGAAAGACGCCCAGCCAGGCGGCGAGGCCTTGAGTTTGCGCGTAAACTTGTAGATGCAAATGGTTCAAAATTTGTGCTTGAGGGAGATCAATCTCTCGGCTATACTTTGTGCCTCCCAACCGGCCACCGGCTTGAGCAAGCATACCCAACTGTGCCGACTGTGAAGAGTAGTCCTTTATTGAATTGAGGTCTCATGCTCCTTCGCACCAAACTTCACGGCAAGACTTACGAATTCCCCGACATCCGTCTCCTCATGGGCAAGGCCAACGAGGAAAAGAGCGGTGACCGGCTGGCCGGGGTGGCCGCCGAGACGACCGCCGAGCGGGTGGCCGCTCGTTTCGTTCTGGCCGAAGTGCCACTGCAGGTCTTGCGCGAAAACCCGGCTGTCCCTTACGATCAAGATGAAGTCACGCGGGTGATTCAGGACGCCGTGAACGAAACATCCTACAACGAGATCAAGGATTGGACGGTGGGGCAACTGCGCGAATGGCTTCTGGCCGACACCACCACCAGCGGCATGATCCAGCGCCTCTCCACCGGCCTCACCGCCGAAATGATCTCTGCCGTCACCAAACTCATGTCCAACCTGGACTTGATGTATTGCGCCAAAAAGATTCCGCGCACCGCCCACTGCGCCAACACCATCGGCGCGCCCGGCACGCTCTCCAGCCGCAACCAGCCCAACCACCCCACCGACTCGCCCGAAGGTATCCGCGCCGAAATTTACGAGGGCCTGTCTTACGGCTCCGGCGACTCGGTCATCGGCATCAACCCCGTGGACGACTCGTACGGCTCCGTCGCCCGCCTGCTCGACATGACTTACGACGTGATCAAGACGTGGAACATTCCGACCCAGAACTGTGTCCTCTCTCACGTCACCACCCAGATGAAATGCCTGCAATCCGGCTCGCCGGTCGGCCTGGTCTTTCAATCCATCGCCGGGTCGCAGAAGGGCAACGACTCCTTCGGCATCTCCGTCGGCATGTTGGATGAAGCTTACGCTCTCGCCAAAAAATATTGCTTCCCCGCCGGCCCCAACTTCATGTATTTTGAAACCGGGCAAGGCTCGGCCCTCTCGGCTGAAGCGCACAACGGCTGGGATCAACTCACCCTCGAGGCCCGCAATTACGGCCTCGCCAAACGTTGGCATCCTTATCAGGTCAACACCGTCGTCGGCTTCATCGGCCCCGAATATCTCTACGACGCCCGCCAGATTCAGCGCGCCGGTCTCGAAGATCACTTCATGGGCAAGCTGACCGGCATCCCGATGGGCGTTGACGCCTGCTACACCAACCACGCCCGCGCCGACCAGAACGCCATCGAGAACCTGGCGGTGATGCTCACCGCCGCCGGTTGCAACTACTTCATGGGCGTGCCGATGGGCGACGACTCGATGCTCTCCTACCAATGCACTAGCTACCACGACGCCCCGACTTTGCGTCAACTCTTCGGCCTGCGCCCCGCGCCCGAGTTCGAAGCCTGGATGGTAGACATCGGCCTGATGAAGAACGGGGTGCTGACTGAGAAGGCGGGAGACCCGACGTTCTTTTTGAAGAGGCAGTGATGGAAACACAAAACCAGAATGAAATTAGAAAGGTTGTGCGCGAAGTAATTCAGGAAGCGCTCGCGCCTGTTGAGGCCCGTCTGGCAAAGACTGTTACTGACGAAAAGCTTGATGCCGCTTTCGACCATCAGGCCGCGCTCATTCAACAAGAATTCCGCCAGATCAACCAACGCATCACTGCTTTGGAAGCCCGTGTCGCCAAACTGGAAGAAGCGACGAGACTTCTGAAAAACGATGTGGGAAACGCTTTTAGCCGCCTGGAAAAGACTAGCGATAACATTGCCGAACTGACCGTTACCACCAAAAGACATCGTGTCGATCAAATAACTCTGCAAGAACGAATAGAAGAACTTGAAGCCCGCGTTGCGCAACTGGAGGCCGCCCGCCATGGATGAAGCCCAACTGAACGCCATCATCGAAGCCGTTGTCAAAGAACTGGCGGCGGCCAAAGTTGCAACGCCGCCCGCCTCAGCGGAAACCGCCCCTCCAGTGGCGGCGTCCCCTTCTCGACAGCCCTCGGCGGCAAGTCTCAACATCGATCTTCCCGATCCCACCCTGCCCGAACATCGCTACAAGCCGCGAGTCAAGAATCCAAAAGACGCCGACGCTGTCAAGGCTCTCATCGCTTCGACGACGTCTCGAATTGGCGTGGGCCGCGCCGGACCGCACTACAACACCTTCTCGCTCCTGCTCTTTCAGGGCGACCATGCCATCACCCAGGATGCCCTAATGCGCGACGTCGATCAGAAACTGCTCGACGACCTGGGCCTGTTCACCGTGCAAACCAACATCACGGGCGGCAAGCAGGAGTATTTGCTGAGACCAGACTTAGGGCGACAGTTGAGTGATGAGGCGAAAAAAGCAATCAGTGAAAAGTGCGCCAAGTCGCCCAACATTCAACTCGTCGTCGGCGACGGGTTGAGCGCGGCGGCGGTGGAAGCCAACGCCCGTGAAATGTTCCCGGTCATCATGCAGGGCGCGAAGTCTGCCGGGCTGACGGTCGGCACGCCGTTCTTCATCAAATATTGCCGGGTGGGCGTGCTGAACGACATCGGCGACCTGCTCAAGCCGGATGTGGTCATTCTGCTCATCGGCGAGCGCCCCGGCCTGGGCCGGGCCGAGTCGTTGAGCGCCTACATGGCTTATCGTCCAAAAGGCGGCGACACCGACGCCGACCGCGACGTGGTGTGCAACATCTTCAACAACGGCGGCACCAATCCGCTCGAAGGCGCGGCCTTCACCATCCAGATCGCGCAAAAGATGATCAAGCATCAGGCCAGCGGGGTGAAGTTGAAGCTGGCGGCGAAATAGAGGTTGGAGGCCGGAAGTCAGAGGGGCGTAAATCGGCTAAAGATTTCAAGCATTTCCTCTCCGTGGCGCTTGGTTCAGCGAACGAAATGGTTGTGCATATTGAAATTGCTTGTGAACTCGAATATGCCAAAGTAGAGACCTGCAACATTCTAACTGAAGACTACGTTGTCATTTGCAAAATGCTCTATCGTCTCATTGAAAACTGGCGGACTATTCCAGCCAAACCATCCAACAATCTGACCTCTGACTTCTATTCTCTGGAGATTCTATGGCCGTTCTCGATCCCATCTACGCCACCCCTCTCGCCGTTCGCATGATCCCGAACGTTGACCCGAACTTCGCCGAGCAGTTGAAGCTCAGGCCGGAGCAAAAATCCATCGGCTTGATCACGGCCGACAACGACGACGCCACTTACGTCTCGGTTGACGAAGCTACCAAAATGGCCGATGTGGAAGTGGTGTACGCCCGCTCGTTCTACGCCGGAGCCAAACATGCGTCGGGTTTGCTGTCGGGCGAGATTCTGGCCGTCATTGCCGGCCCCAACCCCGCCGAAGTCCGCGCCGGACTGAGCGCCGCCCTGAGCTACATGAAGAATGAGGCCATCTGGTATTCGGCCAACGAAGATGCTTCAATTGCCTTCTTCCCGCATCTCATCTCGCGCACCGGCACTTATCTTTCTAAAGTGTGCAACATCCCGCTCGGCGACCCGATCGCTTACCTCATCGCGCCGCCGCTCGAGGGTGTGTACGCCCTCGACGCCGCCCTCAAGGCCGCCGCCGTGCGCATCGTCGCCCTTACCATGCCGCCCTCCGAGACGAACTACATGGGCGTCATGCTCACCGGCGATCAACCGGCCTGCAAAGCCGCCACCGTCGCCTTCCGCGAAACGGTGCTGGAAGTGGCGAGAGACCCGATCAAGTATTAGAGAATTAGAGGATTGGAGATTGGTTAATCTCCAATCCTCTAATCTCTAATCTCTAACTTCTAACCAACACGCAAGGAGACACCAAAATGCCCGTAGATGTCGCAATGATTGCTTTAGGAATGGTCGAGACCAAAGGCCTGATCGGCGCAGTGGAAGCCGCGGATGCGATGGTCAAAGCCGCCAACGTCACCCTCATTGGCAGTGAATACGTAGGCGGCGGATTCGTGACGGTGATGGTGCGCGGCGACGTGGGCGCGGTCAAAGCCGCCACCGACGCCGGGGCCGCCGCCGCCAAGCGCGTCGGCGAACTCGTCTCCGTCCACGTCATCCCCCGCCCCCACTCCGACGTGGAAATGATCCTGCCCCAAAACACCAAAGGCAGTTTTGGCGGCAAGGGCAAATAAAAAACTTCCAACAAGGCTCTTGCGATCAAAAAGTGCGGCATGGCTCTCGGATGCCGCACTTCAGGCCGACGTTCACGAGCGGCCTCTACCCACGGACTTTGCCTTCGACTCTGTAGCCCACAGTTCCTCCACCCACAATTGCCTCGTCCTCTGCTGATTTTGTATCGCAGGCCGGCCTTATTCGGAGAACGACGATGAAGTTTTCGACGTGGCGCTATGTTGGAGGTGTAGGGCTTCTGGCCGTCATCTATTACGTCTCAGCCAAACTCGGATTGCAGTTTGCGACTGCCTCCGGCAACGTCACCCTCATCTGGCCGCCAACCGGCATTGCCCTGGCCGCCCTGCTGTTGAACGGCAACCGCCTGTGGCCGGGCATTGCGCTCGGTTCTCTTCTCGCTAACGCCTCAACCGGCGCGCCAGCCGGGTTTGTGATAGGCGTCGCCCTCGGCAACACCCTCGAAGCTCTGGCCGGCGCGGCCCTGCTTCGCCGCGTCCGTTTCCACAACACCCTGGATCGAATCCAGGACGTTCTCTATTTCATCTTTTTCTCAGCCGTCGTTAGCACCACTCTCAGCGCCACTATTGGCGCGCTCAGCATTGGCCTGACCGGCATGGCGCCCTGGGCTGCTTTTGGCTCCACCTGGCTGGTGTGGTGGCTGGGAGGCGCACTGGGCGCTCTGGTCATGGCCCCGGTCTTGCTCACCTGGGGCGCTTCGCCCGCGCCTCGCTGGCGGCCCCGGCAAATCATCGAAGCCGGCGCGCTCGTGACCCTACTGATCGTTTTGAGTCAAATCGCCTTTGACTCAGAATTGTTTCCTGTGGCTTTTCTCCAACTGGCCGCCTACGCCCTGTTTGTGTTTTTGATATGGGTGGCACTCCGGTTCGGCCCGCGTGGAACGGCCACCGTCAGCTTCATTGTATCGGGCCTCGCCATTTTTGGAACAACACACAGCCACGGCGCTTTTGCCGGCGAAACGCCTCAGCCCAACCTGATCTTCCTTTGGGCCTATGTCAACGCCGTCTCCGTAGTGTCCATGCTTTTAGCCGCCGCCACCCGCGAACGCAAACACGCCGTTGATGCTCAGCAGTTGTTGATCGAGCGCCTCAAATCGCTGGAACAAACTGCGCCCTCGCCGCTGGAACACGACGACCTCCCCGAACAAGTCGCGCCCCAAATCCGGCTGAGAGCCACCCTGCTGACAGTGACGGTGATCACCGTCATCATCATGTTTATCTTTGAACTGATAACAGAGTTGGTGAAACCGAATTTGTCCCCCTGGCAATCTTATGCGCTCACCACCCTCTTCACCGGTTTCGCCGTAACTTTCGGCGCTTACCTGGCCTTGCGCCGCCAACAAACGCTCTATCAGCAGGTCATCGAAGAAGTGAGCGAGCGCCGCCGCGTGGAAGAAATACGGCGGCGGCTGGCCGAACGCACCCGGCAACTTGAGCAAACGGCCCAGACTCTCCGGGCGCTGGTGGCCGAACGACAGCAGGCCGAAGAAGCATTACAACGAGAGCGCGACTTTGCCCTCACGGTGATGAACAACCTGGGGCAAGGGGTCACCGTCACCGGCCCCGGCGGACATTTCGACTACGTGAACCCGGCCTTTGCTCACATGCTCGGCTACGCGCCCGAAGACCTGCTCGGCCTGACGCCGCAAGACATCACCCTGCCCGAAGATTATCCGATTCTGTTCGACGCTTATACCCGGCGCAAAGCCGGCGAAACCAGTTCTTACGAGGCCAGGCTGAGGCGAACGGACGGGAACCTGATTCACGCCCTTACCACCAGCGCGCCGCGCTGGCAGGAAGGCAAAGTTGTCGGCGCCATCGCCGTCGTCACCGACCTCACCGACCGCAAACGAACAGAAGACGCTTTGCGCGAGAGCGAAGAGCAACTGCGCCAGTTCTTCGATCTGGCGCCCACCGGCAAGGCTGTCACCACCTTAGACGGGCGCTATATCCACGCCAACCGGGCCTACTGCGATCTGGTGGGCTATTCTCTGGAAGAGCTTAAGCGCCGGACATTTGTCGAGATCACCCACCCGGACGATGTGGAAGCGGACGTCTCTCTGTTCAAGCGGCTGGCTCAAAATGAAATTCCGCTCTATCAGCTTGAGAAACGCTACATCCGCAAAAGCGGCGACATCGCCCACATTCTTATTCAAGCCACGCTCCTGCGCGATTCCGGCGGCCAGCCCAAATACATTATTGGCCAGGCGGTGGACATCACTGAACGCAAGCTGGCCGAGGAAGAGATTCGCAAACTCAACGAAGAACTGGAGCGGCGGGTTGAGGAGCGCACCGCCCAACTGGAGGCGGCCAATAAAGAACTGGAAGCGTTCAGCTATTCGGTGTCTCACGACTTGCGCGCCCCACTGCGGGCCATTGACGGATTCTCGCGCATCCTCCTCGAAGACTTCGCGCCTCAACTCAGCCCGGAAGCGCAACGCTACGCCCGCCTGGTGACGGACAATGCGCGGCGCATGGGCCGACTCATTGACGACTTGCTGGCTTTCTCGCGCCTGAGCCGCCAGCCGGTGCAAAAGCAAACCGTCGCCCTGAATGAATTGGCGCAACAGACGATTGACGATCTGCGGCTGGACTATCAGGGCCGCCAGGTGGAATTTGTGGTCGGCGACCTGCCCCCCGCCCAGGGCGACCCGCCTCTGCTTAAACAAGTCGTCGTCAATCTATTATCCAACGCCATCAAATTTACGCGCCAGCGTGAAGCGGCCCGCATCGAAATCGGCTCCTGCCGGGAAGACGGCGAAACCGTATACTTCGTCAAAGACAACGGCGTGGGCTTCGACATGAAGTACGCGCACAAACTCTTCGGTGTATTCCAGCGCCTGCACCGCGCCGAAGATTACGAAGGCACGGGCGTCGGCCTGGCCATCGTTCAACGCATCATCCAGCGGCACGGCGGACGGGTTTGGGCCGAAGCCGGGCTGGATGAGGGCGCAACCTTTTACTTCACAATCTGAAGCGAGAGTTGCTTATGCGGCATGATGAAGTGGAAATTCTGTTGATAGAAGATAACCCGAACGACCTGGAGTTGACCCTGCGCGCCCTGAAACGGACTCAACTGGTCAAACGCATCGAAGTTGCGCGGGACGGAGCCGAAGCCCTTGATTTTATTTTCGGCTCTGACCCTCAAGACCCTCGCCCGCCAGGCCGCCTTCCAAAACTGATTTTGCTGGATCTCAAACTGCCTAAAGTAGACGGGCTGGAAGTTCTACAGCGCCTCAAGTCGGATACCCGCACCCGCCAGCTTCCGGTCATCATGCTTTCCACCTCTCGCGAAGCGCGCGACATTGCTCAAAGTTACGAACTGGGCGCGAACAGCTACATCGTCAAACCAGTGGATTTCGAAAGTTTCACCGAAACTGTGCGGCAGGTGGGCCAATATTGGCTGTCGCTCAACCACCCGCCGCAAGGAAGCTGAAACGATTTTAAAACCCCGGCGCAAAAATTGGCGATCTACAATACAATCACCCGACATGGCCGACCCTCTTCGAGTTCTTATTCTAGGCGATCAAATTGCCGACGGCGCATCACTCCTCCGCCAGGCCGGATTCGACACCGCTTGCTTTTCGGCGACCGATGAAGCCGGCTACCTGGCCGGGCTGGCCCAGGCCCCCGACTTAATCCTCTCCCCCCTTTCAACTTCTCAACCCGGTTCTTTGCGCGCGCTCGACCTCTTGCGCGAGCACAACATTGACCTGCCCGTCCTCGTCATCGCCGAGAATGCCGACGACCAAACCATCGCCGAATGTTTGCGGCGCGGCGCAGATGACGTGGCCTCGAAAGACGATACCGCCCGGCTGGGCGCGGCGGCGGGCCGGGCCTGGCGCGCCCGCGCCTCGCGCGACGCCAAACAACAGGCTGAACACGCTTTGCGACAGAGCGAAACCCTGTTCGACCGTGTCACCCGCCACCTCGCCGTTCTCAGCCAGGTGGGCCAGGAAGTAGCCGCCAGCCTGGAACTGGAAACCGTGCTTCGCCAGCTTATTGATAAGCTGGTTCCCCTGCTGGGCACAGAGATTTCCATTTTGCTTTTGGAAGAGGATGAGCTGGTGTTTGCCGGAGTGAGCGGCGCGCGCGCCGAGCGCCTGCGCGGCCAACGCATCCCGGCCAACATTGGCATCGCCGGCGAAGTGGTGCAAACGGGCCACCCGGTTTGGATGACGGACGGGCCGGAACAGAAAACGCCCGACCCCGGAATTGACGATGGCAACGGCCACAGTTCCCAGTCCTTCCTGGCTGTCCCGCTCAAGCTGGGCGACGAAATCATCGGCGTGATGGAAGCCATCAACCTCAAGCCCGAAACTTTTTCCAACGACGACCAGCGTTTGTTGGAAGCCGCCTCAAGCTGGGCGGCCATTGCCATTGGCAACGCCCGGCGGCACGAACGCACCCGCCGCCGCCTGCAGGAAAGCGAAGCCATTGGCGCCATCAGCCGCGCCCTGAGTAGCACCCTCGACCTTGATCAGATTCTTCAACTGATCGTCGATTCGGTTCACCAGATCATCCCTAAAGTGGAGCGGGCGGTGATCCATTTGCTGGACGAAGAGAGTCAGGCCCTGCGCCCGGCGGCGGTCGCCGGCCTGGTGGATGTGTTGGGCCGCCCCGATTTTTCAATGCGCCCCGGCGAAGGCATTGCCGGGCGCGTCATCGAAGAAGGGGTGGTCATCAACGTCCGTGACACACACACCGACCCGCGCTACCTGCGACTCGGCGTGGCGATTCATTTGCGCTCCCTGCTGGTGGCCCCGGTGCAAAGCGGCACCCGCCGCCTGGGCACGCTGAGCGCCAGTAGCGCCGCGCCCCGCACCTTCTCCACCGATGACGAGCAACTCTTCACCACGCTTGGGGTGCAGGCCGCGTTAGCCATCGAAAACGCCCGCCTGTTTGAAGTGGAACGCCGCCGGGCCGAAGAAGCCGAAGCCCTGCAAAAGGTGACTCAGACCCTCATCAGCCGCCTCAACCTGTCGGCAATGCTGGAAGCGGTAGTAGCCACCATCGCCTCCATCGCCAATTACAAAGGCGTGAGCGTTTACCTCCTCAGCAAAGATATGCTGGTGTTGCAAGTGCAACAAGGCTATCAGGCGCCGCTTCAAATCGTTCGGATCGATCAAGGCATTCGTGGCCGGGTGGCTCGCACCGGCCAGCCGGTGTTTGCGCCAGACGTGACGAAAGACCCGGACTACGTGGAAGTCATCGGCGGGGTGCAATCACTCGTCGGCGTCCCCTTGATCCGGGCCGAGCAAACGCTGGGCGTGCTCATCGTCGAATCTGGCGTCGAGCGGCTTCTGGATCGCAGTGACTTTAACTGGTTGATCAGCATCGGCCAGCAATTGAGCGTGGCCATTGAAAACGCGCGCCTGGTCACCGATCTGGAAAAGGCTCTCAAACAGGAACAGGCCGCCCGCGCCCAAATGGTGCAAACCGAAAAGCTGGCCGCTATGGGCCGCCTGGTGGCCTCGGTGGCCCACGAACTCAACAACCCCCTGCAAGCCATTCAGAATGCGCTCTTCCTCGTGCGGCAGGAACCGGCTTTGAGCGCCCAGGCCCACGACGACCTGCGCGTGGCCCTCACCGAAGCCGACCGCATGGCCGATCTGATTGGCCGCCTGCGCGAAACCTACCGCCCCACCATCAGTGAAGAGTTCCGGTTGGAGTCCGTCAACTCGTTGATCGTCGAGGTGCAACGGTTGATCAACACTCACCTGCGCCACAACAACATCGAATTCATCTTCAACCCCAACCCGTCTCTGCCTTACGTGCCTGCCGTTCGCGATCAACTCAAGCAGGTTGTCCTCAACCTGTGCCTCAACGCCGTTGAGGCCATGCCCGACGGCGGGCAACTTGCCCTCAACGCCAGCCACGTCCGGCCCGACGGCAAAGTTTTGCTCACCATTGCCGATACCGGCATTGGCATTGATCCGGCAAACAAGGATAATATCTTCGACCCGTTCTTCACCACCAAGCAGGGCGGCACCGGGCTGGGGCTGGCGATCACTTATGATATAGTCCAGCGCCACAACGGCCACATCGAAGTGGACAGCAAGATTGGCGGGGGAACCACGTTCAAAATCTGGCTCCCCGCCGACGAAAAACCCGAAACCGGCCCATTGAAACTGCCGGCTGGGCGATAACACTTTTGCTTATGACTCTTTCAGGCAGCATCCTCATCATTGACGACGAAGCCAACTTGCGGCAAACGCTGGTTCGGGTGTTGAAACAGGCCGGATGCGAAGTGACCGCCGCCGCCGACGGCCTCGAAGCCCTGCGCCTGCTTGGCTCCACCTCGTACGATCTTGTCTATCTCGACATCCACCTGCCGGGCATGGATGGCTTGCAAGTCCTGCAGGAAATTCACCGCCAACCGTTACACCCGCCGGTCATTCTCTTCACCGCCCACGCCTCGTTGCAGTCGGCCCTGCAGGCCATGCGCCTCGGCGCAATTGATTACCTCATCAAGCCGATTGACCCCGAAACCCTCATCGCCCGAACCCGCGTTGTGCTGGGCGAGCAGGCCATCGAGCGTCGGCGGCGCGAAATCCAGGAGCAGATTACAGCCCTGCAAACCGAACTGCAAAGCCTGGACAACGTCAACACGCTGGCCGCGCCCCTGCCACCCACGCTCACCTCACCCACCGGCGACCGCTTCCTCAAACGCGGCACGCTCATCCTCGACCTGCAAGCCCGCCGGGCCACCTTTGGCGACAAAGTGCTCTCCCTGCCGCCCGCCGCCTTCGATTACCTCCTCGTCCTGGCCCGCCACTCGCCCGACACCGTCAGCTACCAGACCCTCGTCGCCGAGGCTCAAGGCTACCAGACCGACCGCCAGCAGGCGCAGGAACTTGCCAAATGGCACATTCACGAATTGCGCGACTCTATTGAACCAGACCCCAAACACCCTCGCCACGTTCTCAACATCAGGGGAACCGGGTACCGGTTAATTTTGGACTAAGGCCGCCAACTTACCCCAACCAACCCGCCCAGTCTCAAACAGTTCTTCTGGACACTTTGCGCCGATAATGGGAGCATGGCCGATTCGATTGCTTCCACTTCCCATCAAGCACGCATCCTCATCGTTGACGACCACCCCAACACAGCTTCCATGCTGGCCCGGGCCCTCGGTCAATTTAAAACACCCGTCGAAGTCCTCACCGCCCGTAGCGGGCAGGAGGCGCTCGACACGATTGGCAACAACGCCATTGACGTGCTCATCACCGATTTTATGATGCCCGGCATGAACGGGCTGGAACTGATCGAAAAACTTCAGGGCGGACACGAACCGGCCCACACCATTCTCATCACTGCCTACGACACCCCCGGTTTAGCCGCCACTGCCCGTCGGCTGAGGATCAAGGACTACCTGGTCAAACCTGTCCAACCGGAAAAAATTCAAACCATCGTCAGCCAGGCTTTGGAAGGACTCCACCCGGCCCAGGTGGCGGCGGCGGCCCAGACATTCAACCGCACCCAGTTCAAAATCCTCATCGCCGACGACCGCTCGGATAACGTCCAGCTTCTTTCCACCCGCCTGAGCAGTGAAGGCTACAACTTCATCACCGCCGCCGACGGCGAAGAAACCCTGGCTCAGATCTACGCCGAACTGCCCGACCTGGTGCTGTTGGACATCAATATGCCCAAGAAGGACGGGTTTGAGGTGTTGGCCGAGATGCGGGCCGACCCGCGCATCGCCCACATCCCCGTCATCATCATCACCGCCGCCCGCATCGAGCCGCGCGACGTGCGCCAGGGCCTCAGCCTGGGCGCTGACGACTACGTCACCAAACCTTTCGACTGGCGTGAACTGACCGCCCGCGTCCGCTCCAAACTGCGCGTCAAGCTTGCCGAAGACGCCCTGCGCCGCCGCAACCGCGAGCTTGGCCTCCTGCCTGAGATCGGCCAGGACCTTAGCGCTCGAATGGACATTGAAGAACTGGCGACTGTCACCCTGCGCCGGAGCGTGCCGGCCCTGGAAGCCATCAACGGTTATATCGTCATCTTCCAGCCCGACGGCAGTGTGCTTCACCAAATACACACCACTGCCGACTTCTCGCCCTGGAGCTGGCAGGTTGCCAAAGAGAAACTGGTCAGCGAAGGCGTAGCGCCATACGTGGTCTCGGCCCGCAAAGGCATGATCATCGAAAACACCCTCACCGATCCTCGCTGGCTCAAACTGACTAACGATCCCACGCGCTCGGCCATCGCCGTGCCGCTTCTCAGCCGGCGCGGCGTCATCGGCGTGCTGACTCTGCATCACTCCCAGCGGGCTTACTTCACGCAGGATCATCTTACCCTCCTGCAAGCCATTGCCGGTCAGGCCGCCATTGCCATCGAGAACGCCCAGTTCTACGCCATTGAGCGCAAGCGCGTCACCGAACTGGTGGCCCTCAACCGCTTGACTCGCGAGATCAGCCTCTTCACCCGCTCGACGGAACTCTTTGAGCGAACCGCCGACTTAATTCACCAGACACTCGACTACCCTGTCGTGTCGCTCTGGCTCACCGACGGCGAATCGCCTCAATTGTGCAATGTCGCCGGCGCTGAAACCGGCCTGCGCCCTTCACTACTAGCCCTGGCCCCACAACAGGTTGCCGCCACCGGCCAACCCGCCCACTTCTCCGGCGCGGTGGAAGAACGCGCCAGGCCGCGTGAAAGACCCGGCGCACCGCCCACCCTGTCGGCGGTTGCCGTGCCTTTGATCTGGGACTCTAAAGTGAGCGGCGTGCTAGCCATTCACAGCATGAGGCCGCACGCCTTTCAGGAAAGCGACCGGGTAGTGTTGGAAAACCTGGCCTCGCAAATTGCCACCGCCTTCGACCGCATCCGGTTGTTTGAATCGGTGGAACAGGAAGAGCGGCGGCTCTCGGCAATTTTGCGCAGCGCCGCCGACGCTATTCTGGTGATTGACGCCGAAGGCTGTTTGCAGTTAATGAATCCGGCGGGCGAAAAACTGTTCGCCGATGTTGAAACCCGGCTCGGCGCTTCGCTCCCGCTCGGCAAAGGCTACGATGCGCTGGTCAACATGCTTGAGCGCGCCCGCCTCTCCGGCCAGCCGGAGCAGGGCGAGATCGTCTGGCCCGACAAACGAACCTTTGCCACCGTCATCACGCCCATCGAGGAAGGCGGGCAGGTGGCAGTTTTGCACGACGTGAGCCATTTCAAAGACCTGGATCGGGTGAAGAACGAGTTTATTGCCACCGCCTCTCACGACCTCAAAAACCCCATCACCGCCGTCATGGGCTACAGCTATCTGGTCACCAAGCTTGGGCCGCTCACATTGCAACAACACGAATACCTGGACCGCATTGACAAGGCCACCAAGCAAATGAACGAACTGGTGCAGAACCTGCTGGAGATGGCTCGCATTGACATGGGCGTAGGCCTCAAGCTGGAACCCTGCAACGTGCTCGACTTGTTTACGGGCGTAGCCGACGAATTTACAACACAGGCCGCCAACAAACAGCAAACGCTCACCCTCATGCCATTTGCGAGCCAGGCGCAAGTGCTGGGCGACGCCCCACGCTTGCGGCAGGTTGCGCGCAACCTCGTGGGCAATGCCCTCAAATACACGCCCGACGGCGGCCAGATCACCATCAGCGCGGAAATTGGCGAGGGCGCAGTGCAAATCAAGATTCAAGATTCCGGCCCCGGCATCTCCGAACACGACCTGCCTTACATCTTCGAGAAATTCTACCGGGCGCAACACGGCGATTTAAAAGAGATCGAGGGCAACGGCCTGGGCCTGGCCATTGTCAAGTCCATCGTCGAACAGCATGGCGGCGCGATTAGTGTCAAGAGCGAAGAGAGGCAGGGCAGTTGCTTCAGCTTCAGCTTGCCGCTCGTTTCCGCCGAAGCTATAAAGCGATAATCTCCCAAGGGTTTTGATATGACGACGTTAACCAATCCTTCACTCGCCAGACAGGCGCCTCAGGCGCGGCGGCAAACCTTCCACGAACTGCTGAGGAAGATAGATTTCACTTCCGACATCAATAAGGCCTACCTGGCCGCGATGAACTACCCGCGTATAGACCGGCTTATCGTTTGGGCGCTATGGGGAAATTTTGCGGCATTCGCCCTCTTGACGATTATCATCTTCATCTTTCAACCGGCGCGCTATTTTTCTTCCCCGTTTTCCTACCGGGTGATCAGCGGGCCGGAGGCGCTGGGGGCCATGCTCGTTGCCCTGGTTATCACTTTAGGCCCCACTTTCCTGCGAGGCAAAGTGGACAACCGCCACTACGTTTGGCGCATCTTCGTCACCCTCAATCTGACGATGTTTTCTTACCTGTTTGTGTTTATTAGCGGCGGCTCCATTGAGATGCACTTTCACTTTTTCATGCTCATGGCCCTGTTAGTGGTCTACGCCGATTGGCGACTGAATTGGATCGTGCTCGTCTTAACGGCGCTCCATCATGGCGTCCTGAATTATGTTGAACCTCAGTGGGTATACTTCTACGGCGAAAACGCTGTTTCCGTGCTCGCCCATGCCCTCCCGGTCTTGGGGACGGCTATCTTCACCACTGCGCTTTGCGAGAATCACCGCAATTCCATCCAGGTCGCCGTTAAGATGCAAGCGGCTCTGCATAATGCGAATGAGGAAGCGGAGCAACGCGTGGCCGACCGCACCAAAGCCCTGGCCGCCAGCGCCGAAGTCAGCCGCCGCCTGTCCACCATCCTCAACGAAGGGCAACTCGTGGCCGAAGTGGTAGAGCAGGTGCAGTTGGCCTTCAACTACTACCACGCCCATATTTATCTGTTCGACGCGCAACACGAGAAGCTGGTCATGACCAGCGGAACCGGAGAAGCCGGAAAGGCTTTGCTGGCGCGCGGGCACAAAATTCCCAGGGGGCGCGGGCTGGTGGGGCGCGCCGCCGACTCGAACACCGCCGTGCTGGCCGCCGACACTGCCAGCGACCCCGGCTGGTTGCCCAACCCGCTCCTGCCCGACACCAAATCGGAAGTGGCCGTGCCGATTGCCCTCGGCGAGCAGGTGCTGGGGGTGTTGGATGTTCAACAAAACACCGTTGGCGGCCTCACCCCGGAAGACGCCGAACTCCTGCAAGCCATTGCCAACCAGGTTGCGGTGGCCTTACGCAACGCCCGCTCCTTCGCCCAAACGCAACAGCAGGTGGCTCGCGAAGCTTTGATGATCGCCATCAACCAGCGCATTCAGAATTCAGACACGGTGGAAGCCGCCATGCAAGTGGCAGTGCGCGAACTGGGGCGGGCGCTCGGCGCAAAACAAACGCGAGTGAAACTAAAGGCGGTTGCGCCTGCAAACGGCCACGACTTGAACGGCCATAAAGCCTGATCGAGGAGAGGTTGCGACTCATGACTGTTAAAGTTCGTCGGTTTCCTTTTTTCTCTCTGCAGACCAAGATGATTGTAACGTTCGTGAGCCTGACAGTGCTTTCGGTGGGCGCCGTCGCTTACCTCAACGACCGCGCCAATCGCTCGATTTTGACAGCCAACGCAGGCGCAAGCCTGAACAGCATCGCCCGGTCACAGGCGCTGGCCATTGGCAGTTTGCTCGATAATCAAGTGAACTCGCTTCAGGCGTTCGGCTTAAGCAAGATAGTTCAAGACACGGTGGAAGCCGCCAACGGCGGCTACACCGGCGACCCGGCCTCCATCCAGATCGAGATTGATAAACTGGATCAACAATGGCGGGCCGCCGACGCGGCGGACAATAACGACGACCCGCTCGTTCAATCGCGGCTGGACAATGAAGTGGCGAGCGAGTTGCGCGAGTACAAAGACACCTTCCCCGACAACGTCGAAGTGTTCGTCACCGATCGTTACGGGGCCAACATCGCCGCCACCAACCGCACCTCAGACTATTTCCAGGCCGATGAAACATGGTGGCAAACGGCTTACAACGGCGGCCAGGGCGCAATCTTCATCGGCCAGCCGGAGTTCGACGAAAGTAGCGACACCTTTGCCAGCAACATCGCCGTGCCGCTCTTCGCGCACGGCACTCGCGAAGTGGTCGGCGTGCTTCGCACCACATTCCGGCTGGCTGCCATCACCCATATTCTGGCCTCGGCCACGCTGGGCAAGACCGGCGACAGCGAAGTGTTGTTGCCCGACGGCCAGTTGCTGGCCCCGGAATTTAGCGAAGGCCTGACCTCCCTCGACGCTGAAACCCTGACCAGTGCGCGCAGCCTGAAAGGCGAATCTTTTGGCGATTTCATCTACGAAGGCAGGCCCAGCCTGATCACCTCGGCGCAGATTGAGGTGCACGGCGTGAGCCAAACGGAAAGCCCGGGCAGTGATGTTGATCTAGGCTGGACTCTGATTGTGCATCAAGACCGGCAGGAAAGCCTTGCGCCCGTTGAGCAACAGACGCGAACCACGTTGCTGGTGACGCTGGCGATTGCTTCGCTGGCGGCCACCGTGTCTCTGATCGTGGCCCGTCTGCTCACCGGCCCCATCACTCGCCTTACCGCCGCCGCCGAGCGGGTGGCCGCCGGCGACTTGACCGCCCAGGCCCCAGCCGTGGTCGCCGACGAGATTGGCATCCTGGCGACGACGTTCAACAGTATGACGGCCCAACTGCGGCAATTGGTGGGCGGGCTGGAAGAGCGCGTGGCCGAGCGCACCAAAGCCCTGACCGCCAGCGCCGAAGTCAGCCGCCAGTTGTCCACCATCGTCAATCAAAAGGAACTGGTGTCGGAAGTGGTGGAGCAAGTGCGTTCTGTTTTTGACTACTATCACGTCCAGATTTATCTGTTCGACGAGAAGCGCGAAAATTTGCTGATGGTGGGCGGCACAGGTGAAGCCGGCGCGGCCATGCTGGCTCGCGGCCATCACATTCCAAAAGGGCATGGTTTGGTGGGGCGCGCCGCCGCGACCAACGCCGCCGTTCTGGCGCCGGACGTATCCCAGAACCCGGCCTGGTTGCCCAACCCGCTCCTGCCCGACACGAAATCTGAAATTGCGGCGCCGATTGCCCTGGCCGACCGGGTGCTGGGCGTGCTGGACGTTCAACACAACCACGTCGGCGGCCTTAAGCAGGATGACGTTGAGTTGTTGCAATCCATTGCCCGCCAGGTGGCGGTGGCCCTGCAAAACGCGCGTTTGTATCGCGCTCTGCAAAGCCAGGCCGATCGCGAAACGCTCATCAACCTCATCGGCCAGAAGATTCAAAGCGCGACCAGCGTTGAAAGCGTTCTGCAAATTGCCGCCCGCGAACTGGGGCAGGTGTTGGGCGCGCAACGCGCCAGCGTCCTGTTGAGCCGGGCAGAGAAGCCCGCGCTCAAAACCAAGTAGCTTGAGAGTCGCCGAATATGTTTCAATCACTCCACCAATTTCTCGCGCCGCCGGTTTTCAAAAACGAAGATGAAACACGAACCGCTCGCCTGCTCAACATCATTACCCTGGCCTCGTTGGGCATTATTGCTTTAGCCGTGCCCGTCGGGCTTGCGCTGGCAAGGCAAGCCATTGATGCCCGAACCGCCATCCTGAGATTTATGCTGCCGATGGCAGTGCCGGTACTGGCTCAAATTCTTCTGCGCCTGAAGCGAGTCCGCCTGGCCAGCATCTTCTATCTTCTAGCCGCCTGGGCCAGCCTGACTCTGATCGTCTTTGCCTCTGGCGGCGTTCAGGCTCCTGCGTTTGCCAATTACACCGTTGTCGTCGTCGCCGCCGGCTTGTTGCTCGGAAGCCGCCCGGCGCTGGGCATCGCCGGGTTGAGCCTTGTCGCCGGCAGTGCCGCTTTTTACCTGGAACGGCAAGGGTATTTGCCGCCGCCGGCAACTTCTGATCCGGCGAGTTATCTGGTTGGACTCTCCGTTGGTTTTCTGATCACGGCGGTGCTCCTGCGCCTGTTTGTCCGCAACCTCAATGAAATGGTCAAGCGCCTTCGCGAAAGTAATCAGGAATTGCAGGCGGTCCGCCTTTCGCTGGAAGAAAACGTCGCCGCCCGCGCGCACGGCCTGGCCCTGGCCGCCGAAATCAGCCATAGCATTTCGCAAGTGCGCGACCTGGACGGCCTGCTGTCTGAAGCCGTCGAGATGATCCGCTCGCGTTTTGATTTGTACTACGCTCAGGTGTATTTGACCGACTCTACCGGCCGCATTTTGGCCTTGCGGGCTGGCACTGGCTCTACCGGCGCCGAACTGTTCCGGCGCAGCCACCGCCTGCCGGTTGGCCCTGGTTCTCTGAATGGCCGGGCCGCCGCCGAAAAACAGGCCGTCATTGTGTCTGATACTGCCACAAGCGTTTCTTTCCGCCCCAATTCTCTTTTGCCTCTCACCCGCTCCGAAATGGCGATGCCGCTGGTGGTGGGCGACCGGGTGGTGGGCGTGCTGGACTTACAGCACAGCCAGCCCGACGCGTTCACCGCCGAAACCCTGCCGGCCTTTGAAGCAGTGGCCGGGCAGTTGGCTATTGCCATTCGCAACGCCGCTCTCTTCACCCAGGCCGAACAAGCCCGCGCCGAGGTTGAAGCTCAGGCTCGCCGCCTCAGCCAGGCCGGCTGGGCCGATTTCCTCAATGCCGTCGAGCGTAGTGAACGAATCGGTTACACCTTTGACGCGGGCGGCCTGTTGCCCATTCAAGAGGCGGGCGTCCCGTCACCCGATCAGCCCTCGTTGGCCATTCCCATTACTATCTCTGGCGAACCGATCGGCGCCATTCGACTCGAAGGTAGCCGCGATCAATCCTGGACGGATGATGAAATCGAAGTGGTCAATGCCATTGCCCGCCGCGTGGCCCTGCAAGTTGAGAATCTGCGCCTGCTGGCTCAGGCTGAAAACTATCGCCTCGAAGCCGAGAAGGCGGCGCGCCAGCTCACTCGCGAGGGCTGGCAGGACTATTTGGAGAAGATCGAAGATGCCGACGATGGCTACACTTACGATCACGACAAAGTCAGGCCGTTGAACAAAGTGGATGCCGCCTCTGTTGATGAACTGGTTTTCACCCAGGCCCTGTCGGTGCGCGGGGAGACGATCGGCGAGCTGGCCATTGCCGGCCTGTGCGAGAAAGATGTTGAAACGGCTGACCTGGTGACCGCCGTGGCCGAGCAGTTGAGCGCCCACATTGAAAACCTGCGGCTCGCCGACCAGACCCGCCAGGCCCTGGCCGACCTCACCCGGCGCGAGCGCGCCGTGTCGGCGGTGGCCGACACCGCAGTTGAATTGCTCCAGCACGGCCCCGCCGCCATCCCGGAAGTTCTGGCTCGCGTGGGTAACATTAGCGATGTGAGCCGCGCCTACATCTTTGAAAACTTTATTGACGCTGATGGCCTGTTCTGCATTCGCCAGACTCACGAATGGGCCGCCGAAGGAATTGCCCCGCAGATTAATAACCCTGAGTTGCAACACCTGCCTTACGCCACCACCTTGCCGCGCTGGCAAACCGCGCTGGGCCGGGGCGAGATCATTCACGGCCTGGTGCACGACTTCCCGGCCACCGAGCGCAGGGTTTTGGAACCGCAAGGCGCTCGCGCCATCCTGGTCATTCCCATGTTTGCCGGGAAGGAGTTTTACGGCTTCATCGGCTTCGACGACTGCGCCCGCGAACGGGCCTGGGGCGCTTACGAAGTCAATCTCCTGCAAACGATCAGCATCTCGATCATGAACGCCATCGTCAGCGCCCGCCTGTTCAACCAGACCCAGAAGGCGCTGGCCGAAACCAGCCGCCGCAACGAAGAGCTGGCGACCCTCAACCGCGTGGTTGAAGTGGCGGCCTCGTCATTTAACCTGCCATCCATTTTGCAGGCCACGGCGAAGGAAATTGTCGAGGTGCTCAAAGCCCGCAACAGCGGCATTGCCCTGCTGGACGAGACACGAAGATACCTCAACGTCGTCGCCGATCATAACACTTCGCCCGACGAGCCAAGTTCGGTCGGCGTATCTATTCCGCTTGACAACAACCCGTCTTCAGTCCATGTGATCGAAACCCGGCGCTCACTCGTCATTGCCCACGCCCAAACCGACCCGCTCACCGAACCCATCCATGATCTTCTGCGCCAGCGCCAGACAGAATGTTTGATGATTGTGCCTTTGCTGGCGCGCGGCGAAGTGATCGGCACCATTGGCGTTGACACCACCGACCCGGCCCGCGCCTTCAGGCCCGATGAGACGGCGCTGGTCGAAACGATTGCCGGTCAGTTGGCCGGGGTGATTGAGAACGTCCACTTGTTTGAGGAGGTTGAGCACAACGCGACTGAGTTGAGCGCGCTGTTCGCCGCCATGACCGACGTGGTGCTGGTCTACGACAAAGATGGCCGTTACGTGAAGATCGCGCCGACCAACCCGTCGCTTCTGTACAAATTGCCGGAAGACATGCTTGGCAAGACTCTTTACGAAGTGATGCCAAAACCAAAGGCAGACGAGTTGCATGCCCTGATTCGCGAGGCGCTGGAGACTCATCAACCGGTCAACGCCGAATATCAACTCCAAATTGACGGAAACGATTTGTGGTTCTTTGCCACTGTGTCGCCGCTGGGCGAGGACAAGGTCTTCTGGATCGCCCGCGATATTACCGAGCGCAAGCGCGCCGAAAATATATTGGCCAAACGCGCGGTTGAACTGGAGACAGTGGCCCGGGTGAGCACGGCGGCCTCGTCGGTGTTGCAGGCGGAAGCTCTGCTGCAGGAAGTGGTGGATCTCACCAAGTCCAGCTTCAATTTGTATCACGCCCACATTTACCTGCTCAACGAAACCGGCGACACGTTGGTGTTGGCGGCGGGCGCAGGTGATGCGGGCCGGAAGATGACCGCCGGCGGGCGGCGCATCTTGCTCGGCCATGAAGGCTCGCTGGTGGCCCGCGCCGCCCGCACCCGGCAAGGTGTGGTCGTCAACGATGTGACTCTGGCCCCGGACTTTCTGCCCAACCCCCTTCTGCTCAACACGCGCTCGGAAATGGCGATCCCGATGGTGGTCGGCGACAAACTGTTGGGCGTGTTCGACGTGCAGTCCGATGCCCTCAACCGCTTCACCGACGACGACCTCCGTATTCAACTGACGCTGGCCGGGCAGGTGGCCGTGGCCCTGCAAAATGCCCGGCTCTATGCCGAACAGTCGGCGACGGTGGCCCGCCTGCGCGAACTCGACCAGCTCAAGTCGTCGTTCCTGGCCAACATGAGCCATGAGCTTCGCACGCCCCTCAATTCCATCCTGGGCTTCGCCGAAGTTCTGCTCGAAGGCATTGACGGCGACCTGACCGACCGCATGGACAACGATTTGCGGGTGATCCACAAGAACGGCCAGCACCTGTTGAGCCTGATCAATGACGTTCTCGACATGGCCAAGATCGAGGCCGGGAAGATGGCGTTGACGATTGAGCCGTTCAACCTTCAGGAAGTGCTGGAAGAGGTCGTCGAACTCGCCCGCCCGCTAGCCCAGAACAAGTCGCTTGAGATTCGTTTGGAGACCCAGGCAACTGATCAATTTGATCTGGAAGCCGACCGCATCCGTGTGCGCCAGGTGATGATCAACCTGGTGAACAACGGCATCAAGTTCACCGAGGCCGGGTCGGTGTCTATCAACGCCGTCAAATCGAAGTCGCGCATTCTGGTGGCGATCCGCGACACGGGCGTCGGCATCCCTGTCAACCACTTGGAGTCGATCTTCCAGGAGTTCCACCAGGTGGATAGTTCCACCACGCGCAAGGCGAGCGGAACCGGCCTGGGCTTGCCCATCAGCCGCCACCTGATCGAACTGCACAATGGCCGGTTGTGGGCCGAGAGCGGCGGCCTCTCCGGCCCGGACGGCGGCTCAATCTTCTACGTCGAACTGCCGATCCGTTCGGAATATCACCCGGATGCAAAGAGCGCAAAGCGGAAGTAGAACGGCCTGCAACCAGGCATTTAAGTGTCTGAGCAAATTCCAACAATGACCAAACCACTTTTCCTGTCATGCATGGAGTGCGGCCATCAGCAACCCTGCCGGACGCTGTTTGGGCCGACGTGCGACGTTTGCGGCTCGGACTGGATGCAGGCGCATTACGATTACGCCTCGTTCAAGCGCGAAATTTTGGGCGGCCTGTCGGAACGCCCTCTCAACCTGTGGCGCTATCGCGATGTTCTGCCAGTGGACGAGCCGGACAGCCGCAATGTCATTAGCGCCGGCGGCACGCCCCTGCAACTCTCGCGGCGCTACGCCGAGTCGGTGGAACACAACCAGTTGTATATCAAAGATGAGCGTTATGGGCCGACCCGCTCTTTCAAAGATCGCCAGGCCGCCGTGTCGGTGGCGGCGATGCTGGAAGCCGGGATCCGCGAGTGCGTGATTGCCTCGACCGGCAACGCGGCGGTGGCTTACGCCGCCGCCTGCGCCCGCGCCGGAATCAAACTGTGGGTGTTTATGACCAGCCTGGTGCCGCAGGAGAAACTGCGTGAGGCGGCCCTATTCGGCGCGGAAGTGGTGAAGGTGAGCGGCAATTACGATCAGACCAAGCAGATCGCCGCCGACTTCGCCAAACGACGCGGCCTGCTGTTGGATCGCGGGGCGAAGAGTCTGGCTGCGCGAGAGTCTATGAAGACGATTGCTTACGAGATTGTGGAGCAACTCGGCTGGCGCGCGCCCGATTGGTATATTCAAGCCGTGAGCGGCGGCCTCGGGCCGCTGGGCGTTTATCAGGGCTTCCGGGAAATGCTGGACATGGGCCTGATTGATCGCATTCCGAAGATCGCCGTGATCCAGGCCGCAGGTTGTTCGCCGATGGCGCAAGCCTTCAAGGCCGGGCGCGAGACGGCTACGCCCGTCGTCCCCGAAACCCGGATTGCGATCCTGTCCACCGGCGACCCGGGCCAGACCTACACTTATCTCTGGCGCGTATTACAAAAATATGGCGGGGCGATGGAAAGCGTGTCGGATGCTGACGCGTTTGCTTCGATGCGGGCGCTGGCCAAAGCCGAAGGCCTGGCGGTGGAGCCGGCGACGGCGGTGGCCTTTGCCGGGCTGGAAAAATTGATCCGGCAGGGGCAGATCGGCGGCGAGGCGTTAGTAGTCGTCAATTGCACCGGCCATACTTTTCCGGTAGAGAAGCACGTGCTGGGCGATCAGTGGGGTGTGGACGTTCATCTCAGCAACGATCAAACGCCCGCGCCGCGCGAGGGCCTGCTGGCCGCGCTGGATAATTTGGACGAGCGGGCGACGACGGTGTTGATCGTGGACGACAACCCCGACGATGCTCTGCTCATTCAACGTTTGCTGGAAGCCAAAAAGTCGTACCGGGTATTCCGGGCCGCCGACGGGGTTGACGGGCTGGCGCTGGCCCGGCAGAGTCGGCCAGACCTGATCATCACCGACTTGATGATGCCGGGCCTGGATGGATTCTCGCTTCTGCAGGAATTACGCCAGGACAAACGCACGTCGCACATTCCGGTTGTCGTCGTCAGCGCCAAAGATATTACAAACGAGGAGCGCCGCCGGTTGCGGGGACATATTGAGGCGCTTTATCAGAAAGGCTCGCTCTCGCCGCGAGCTTTTGTGGAGCAGGTGGTGCAGGTTCTGGGTGAGAAGCCGCCTCGCGAAGGGAGGCCAGGATGAGCGGCACCGTTCTTTACATTGAAGACAACGCTGATAATTTGCTGTTGGTTCAACGGGCGCTGGAGGCGCGTGGCTACAAGATCGTCTGGGCGGCGAACGGGTTGACCGGCGTTGAAATGGCGCGAAGCCAGAAGCCCGACCTGATTCTGCTGGACATCAACCTGCCCGACATTGACGGCTACGAAGTGGCGCGCCGATTACGGTCGGACGAGACGCTTCGTTACGTTCCCATCATCGCCCTCACTGCCAACGCCCTCAAGGGCGACGCCGACAAAGCCCTGGCCGCCGGTTGTGACATTTACCTGCCCAAGCCGATCAACCTGCGCGAGCTTTGGGCGCGGGTGACGGGGATGTTGCCAGCTTGAAGGCTCTCAAAAACAGGTTTGAAAACCGGCTCCCGTGATGTTTGAACGGGAGCCGGTTTTTTTGTAAATCACTGTAAAATAGGCGGCATGAATTCGACGCCCGGCTACATGCTGGTAGTTGACGACAACCAAATGAACCGCGACATGCTTTCGCGCCGACTCAAACAGTTGGGGCATAACTTTGCCCTGGCCGAGAATGGGCGTGAGGCGCTGGACAAACTCAAGGCCGAATCGTTCGACCTGGTTCTGCTCGACATCATGATGCCGGAAATGAACGGCTACGAGGTGCTGGAGCACATGAAGGCCGACGGCGACCTGCGCCACATTCCGGTGATCATGGTCTCGGCGGTGGACGAAGTGGACAGCGTGGTGCGGTGCATCGAGCTGGGCGCAGACGACTACTTGCCCAAACCGTTCAATCCTGTTCTTCTCAAGGCCAGAGTCAGCGCCTGCCTGGAAAAGAAGCGCCTGCGCGATCAGGAGCAGGCCCACATGCAGGCCATCGCCGCCGAGAAAAAGCGGGCCGACGACCTTCTGCGAGTGATCCTGCCCGACACGATTGTCGAAGAGCTAAAGGCCACCAACGCCGTCAGGCCGCGCCGCTACGAAAACGTGGCCGTCATGTTCTGCGACATCGTCGAGTTCACCAACTATTGTGACCGCCGCGAGCCGGAAGAAGTGCTGGACTACCTGCAAAACCTGGTCGGCATCTTCGAGGAAATCGCCGAACGCTATCAACTGGAAAAGATCAAAACTCTCGGCGACGCCTTTATGGCTACCGCCGGATTGCTGGAGCCGGTGGAAAACCCGGTGCTCAACTGTGTGAAGTGCGGCCTGGAGATGGTAGCCATCACCCCCACCGTGCCGCCGAGGTGGCAACTGCGGGTGGGCGTGAACATTGGCCCGGTGATCGCCGGCGTGGTGGGCAAGCGGCAATATCTATTTGACGTTTGGGGCGACACGGTGAACACCGCCGCCCGCGTGGAAGCCCTGGGCCTGCCCAACGCCGTCAACGTCAGCCAGGCGGCCTGGGAGCGCATCGCTCACCTTTGCCACACCCAGGGCATTGGCCGGGTGCAGGTGAAGGGCAAAGGCGAGATGGAGATGTATCGAGTGGATGGGTTGATCAACTGACTATGACTCGTCAACTCTTCACTGCCTCCGACATCCGCCGCCTCGCCAACGATCAAAAATCCAATTTGCTGATCGTGGCCCCCGACGATCTGATCACGCCTGAGGCGCAGGACGTGGCCCGCGAGCTTGGCGTGCAAATTCGGCGCGAAGAGGCCGCGAGCAATGCTCCCGCGCCCGCAACCCTGCCGCCGCTCAAAGTTGTTCGCGGCGCGAACGTGGTGCTGGAGGCGTTCGAGCCGGGCGCCTCGGCCAACACCCGTCTCCGAGACGTGATCACCTCAGGCAACGGCTCGCCGATGGGAGCCGGCTACATGTCGCTGGAGCGCGGCGAGTTTCCGTGGACATTGAACTATGATGAAGTTGACGTTGTGCTGGAAGGTGAGCTGGTGATCACCCGCGGGGGCGAGCGCGTGCGCGGCGGGCCGGGCGACTGCATCTTCATTCCCAAAGGCTCCACTATCACCTTCGGCACGCCCGGCGGAGTCCGCTTCTTCTACGTCACCTTCCCAGCAGATTGGGCTTGAGGTGACTGTCACTGGGCCGCTTGCGGCCCAGGGACAGCCACTTGATGGACCGTTAAGCACACATGCCAGCAAAGTTATCGGATAGACTAAGCGCGTCGCGCCGCCGCCGTTTTGTGGGCCGGACCGCCGAGCAGACTCTTTTTGAGTCGGCGCTGGCCGCGCTTGGCAAAGCCGAGCAATCGGTTCAGATCGTCTACGTCTTTGGCCCGGGCGGTGTGGGTAAAACCACCCTGCTCAACGAGTTCACAGGCGTTTGCGAAGAAGCCCGCATCCCGGCCATTTTCATTGACGCGCGCAACATCGAACCCGCCGCCGACTCGTTCCTGGAGGCGCTCGGGTTGGCGCTTGGCTCTCCGCCCTCCGGGTCGCCGCTCTCGCTCATCGCCGAACGGGCAACGCCTCATGTCATTCTGATTGACACTTACGAAATTCTGGCCCCGCTCGACAACTGGTTGCGCGAAACGTTTCTGCCGCAACTGCCGGAGAATGTATTGATGGTGATGGCGGGCCGCGAGCCGCCATCCCCGGCGTGGCGGGCCGACCCTGGTTGGCAGTCCCTGGTTCGCATCATCCCGCTTCGCAATTTGTCGCCCGACGAAAGCCGGGCCTATCTCGCCAAACAAAACATCCCGCCCGAACAACATCAGGCCGTCCTCAACTTCACCCACGGCCACCCGCTGGCCCTGTCGCTGGTGGCCGACGTTTTTGCCCAGCGGCCCGAAGCCCTGCCCAGCTTCCAGCCCGAGTCCGCGCCCGATATCGTCAAGACTCTCCTGGAACGGCTGGTGCAAAAATTGCCCGGCCCGGCGCACCGCGCCGCGCTCGAGGCTTGCGCCCTGGTGCGGCTCACCACCGAGTCTTTGCTGGCCGAGATGCTGGGCGTGCCCGACGCCAACGAACTCTTCGAGTGGTTGCGCGGTTTGTCGTTTGTGGAGTTTGCGCCGCTCGGACTCTTTCCGCACGACCTGGCCCGCGAGGCGCTGGTGGCCGACGTGCGCTGGCGCAACCCGGATTGGTACGCCGAACAGCACCGCCGCGCCCGCAACTACTATAACCGGCGCATTCAACAATCCACCGGCTACGATCAGCAACGCCACCTTTTTGATCTGATCTTTCTGCATCGCGATAATTCAATGGTGCGACCGTTCCTGGAATGGCAGGCCAGCGGCAGCGCCCCCACCAGCGCCGGCGAGGGAGAGATTTCATCTTTGGTTGAGATAGTGGCGCAACATGAAGGCGCTGAGTCGGCCAGACTGGCTGAGCGCTGGTTCAAGAGCCAGCCCCGCAACGTGCTGGTCTTTCGCGACTCGAATGGCCGGCCCGACGGCTTGCTGGGCATGGTGGCCTTGCACCAGGCCGGCCCCGACGAGTTGGCCGCCGACCCGGCCACCGACGCCGCCTGGCGGCACTTGCAAAAACATGCGCCGCTCCGGCCCGGCGAGGCCGCGCTCTACTTCCGCTTCTGGATGGCGCGTGAGACCTATCAGGCCGTCTCGCCGGTGCAAAGCCTGATCTTTGTCACCGCCGTTCGTTATTATCTGACTACGCCCGGCCTGGTCTTCACCTTCTTCCCCAATGCCGATCCGGATTTTTGGCAACCGATGTTCAGCTACGCCGACGTCAATCGCATCCTCGAAGTTGATTTTGAAGTGGGTGGCCGCCGTTACGGGGTGTATGGCCACAACTGGCGGGCTATGCCGTCCTCCTCGTGGCTGGCTCTCATGGCCGAACGTGAAATCGGCCTGGCCCCCCAATCGGCCCCGGCCACCCCGGCCTCCGACTCGGTCGTGGTGCTGAGCGAACCGGGATTTGCCGCCGCCGTGCAGGATGCTCTGCGAGATTACACCCGCTCCGATGTTTTGCAGAGCAACCCGCTCTTGCAGTCGCGGCTGGTCATCGAGCGCGCCGGGGTCAGCACGGGCCGCAAAGAGCGGGCGGCGATCCTGCAGGGCCTTCTCAAAAAGACTGCCGAGACACTGCAAAATTCGCCCCGCGAATCAAAGTTTTATCGCGCTCTTCATCACACTTATCTGCAACCCGCGCCGACCCAGGAGCAGGCCGCCGAACTGCTTGACTTGCCCTTCAGCACCTTTCGCCGTCACCTCAAATCGGGCGTCGAGCGCGTGATTGAGCTTCTGTGGCAACAGGAACTTCAAGGGCTTTCGTAATTTGTCGGCTACAAAAATTCGTTGAATACGTTCAAGCCGTTGACTCGGCTCTGCTCACCGACTGCTTATCTGGTTTTCATGCCAGGCTCAGGCGGTTGGCTAAAATAACAATTGCATTTCCCTCCTCTCCTTCATACCGTGTCAGGCCCCCCCCAAACCGGGCGCGGTGTGGACAAAAACAACAGCGCGAGGCTCATTGAGCCTCGCGCTGTGTCATCTTAAAGACTCTCGAATTACAGATTGTTTTTGAGCGCCCGTGCTATTTCTTCACTGATCCCTGGCACGCTTCGCAGGGCTTCAACGCTGGCCTCGCGAATGCCCTCAACGTCGCCAAACTTTTTCAACAGGGCCTTGCGGCGGCCCGGCCCAATGCCCGGAATCGAGTCCAGCCGCGAGGCCACGCCGGCCTTGTCGCGCCGCTGGCGGTGATGGGTGATGGCGAAACGGTGGGCTTCGTCGCGCACCCGCTGAACCAGAAACAGGCCCTGCGAACTGCGCGGCAGCATGATGGAGTTGGACTGGCCGGGAAGGAAGATTTCTTCTCGTTGTTTGGCCAACGAGGCCACCGGAACCCGGTCGGTCAGGCCGAATTCCTTCAACACGTCAATCGCCATTCCCAACTGCCCCTTGCCGCCGTCAATTAACAACAAGTCGGGCAACAAGGTGAAAGACTCGTCCGGCTTTTTGCCCGGCGCGAGTTTTAATTCCTGCATGTCCTTCCAACGCTGGAAGCGGCGGGTGAGGGCTTCAGTCATGCTCATAAAATCGTCGGGGCCGCTCACCGAGCGGATGTTGAACGAGCGGTAGTGCTTTTTATCAGGCGCGCCCTGGGTGAAGACGACCATGCTGGCCACGGTTTGCACGCCCTGGGTGTGCGAAATGTCGAAACACTCGATGCGGGCCGGAGGCCGGGGCAGGCCGAGGGCGGCTTGCAGTTCGGCTATGCCTTCGACCAGTTTAGACACGTCGCTCTCGCGCTGGGTCTGGAACTGCTTGAGGGCCTCGGCGGCGTTCTCGGCGGCCAGTTCCACCAGATCATGTTTCGCGCCGCGCCTCGGCACGGCCAGCGTTACTTTTTCGCCGCGCTTGTTCCGCAACCACTGGGAGACGATCTCGACTTCGGCGATGTCGTTGGGCAGGAGCACTTCCTGGGGCACAAAGGCGGCTTCTTCGTAGAACTGGGTGATGAACTGGGCGACGATGTTTTGCGGGTCTTCGTCCTCCGCGCCTTCCAGCATGAATGTTTCGCGCCCGATCAGCTTGCCGGAGCGGATGAAGAAAATCTGGCCGCAGGTGTCGCCCTTGTCGCGGGCGAAAGCGATCACGTCCGAGTCGACTTGCTCGCTGGAGATCACTTTTTGCTTTTCGACCACGCGCTCGATTGCCAGCAGCTGGTCGCGGATGGCCGCCGCCTTCTCGAACTCCAGGTTGTCGGAGGCCTGCATCATTTCGGCCTTCAGACGTTTGACCACCGGCTCGGTGCGGCCCTGCAGGAACTTGCACAGGTCGTCAATCATCGCCCGGTATTCGTCCTGAGAGGCGACGCCGATGCAGGGCGCGCAACACAGTTTGATGTCGTAGTACAAACAGGCGCGCGGGTCTTTGCCGGTGATGACCCGGTCGCAGGTGAGGTAAGGGAAAATTTTTCGCAGAAGGCCCAGGGTCTGATGGACGGCCCACACCGAGGTATACGGCCCGAAGTAACGCGAGCCGTCCTGATCCATGCGGCGAGTCACCGTCACTTTGGGGAAGGGGTCGGCCCAGTGAACTTTGACGTAAGGGTAGCGTTTGTCGTCTTTCAGCCGGACGTTGTATTTGGGCCGGTGCTTTTTGATGAGGGTCATCTCGAGGATGAGGGCCTCGAGTTCGGAGTTGACGACGATGGTTTCGATGTCGGCGATGCGGCGGACGAGTTGGGCCGTCTTGGCCGAATCCACCTGGCCGTGAAAGTACGACCGGACGCGGTTGCGCAGGTTCACCGCCTTGCCCACATAAATGATCTCGCCGGCGCTGTCCTTCATCAGATAACAGCCGGGCTTGTTAGGCAGGGTGTCGAGGATGCTTTGGAGGTGATCGGAAACAGGGGTTGCCGTCATGGTCAAAATTCTATCATGTACAAAAGGCAAACCTGAAGGGTCTTGAAGACCCTTCAGGTTTCGGCTATAATGCCGCCACTCCGGGCGATTAGCTCAGTTGGTTAGAGCGCTTCATTCACATTGAAGAGGTCGTAGGTTCAAGTCCTATATCGCCCACCAGAAGCCTTCTGATGAAGGCTTTTTTGTTTGTCTGTCGCCCGTGCCGCCAGTTACTTTTCCCCTATATTTCAAACTGCCAGGGTGAGGTATCTTTTATGCACCCTTTATTCTTTATTCCCGCTATACGGCTTCTTTACGTTTTCTTTACGGCTTTGAAAAATCAGGCGTGCTACAATCGCCGCACAGATTTGGAAATTCAGAAGAATATCAGCAGAACTTAGGCCAACCATAAACTCTATGCAACCTACCCGTCTGTTGCTTGTCGAAGACAGCCCCGATGTCGCCCAGCTTACCCAGGAATACCTGGAGATGAAGGGCGGCTACAAAGTTGACACCGTGGCCCACGTCTCCGATTTTTGGAGTCAAGTGGCGGCTGAGGACTATGACGCGCTCCTTCTCGATTACAATCTGCCTGACGGCAACGGCTTGGAAATTCTCGAAAAGCTGACCGATCAGGGAATCAAGACTCCGGCGATCATGATCACCGGGCGAGGCGACGAACGGGTGGCGGCTAAAACCGTGCAGGCCGGGGCCGCCGACTATGTTATCAAAACCGGCAACTACCTCGACACCTTGCCCGAAGTCCTCACCCGGGTGATCGAACGAGCCAGGTTAAAGCGGGCGCTGGCCGAGGCCGAACGCCGTCATCGCGATCTGTTCGAGCAGGCCAGCGACGGCATCTTGGTGTGCGACGGCCAGGGCGCGATCCTGGATGCGAACCCGGCGCTTTGCCGCTGGCTCGATTTTTCGCTCAAAGAGCTTGCCGGTCAATCCATGGCCCGGTTGTTGGCCTCCGAACAGACGGAAGATGTCCGGGCGTTGTGCGAAAACCTGGCCGCCGAAGGATCGCTCTTTTACGAAGCCGTCTATCGTCGCCGCGACGGCTCCACCCTGCCGGTGGAAGTGAGCGCCCGCCTGGTGGCCGCGCGCGGCCCGAATCATCCCGCCTTCACGCAATTCTTTGTTCGCAACATCACCCGTCGCAAGGAAATGGGGGCGGAGAATGCGCGGCTCTTTCAAGATTTGCAACGGTCGCTGGAGGCCTTGCAAACGGCGCAGGCGCAACTGGTGCGGGTGGCCCGCCTGACGGCGGTGGGCGAGCTGGCCGCCGGCATTGCTCACCAGATCAACAACCCCCTCACCACCATCATCGCTGACGCGCAACTTCTCCTCAAATCCATTAGCCCCGCTCATCCCGGCCATGCTTCGGCCTCGGCCATCTACCAGGCCGGGTGGCGCGCCCAACGCGTGATTCAGCGCCTGCTCAATTTCTCCCGCCCCGACGAAGGCCAGTTTATCCCGACCAGCGTCAACGAAACCATCATCGACTCCCTGGACTTGATCGGCGCTCACATTCAGCGCGGCGGCATTGAATTGCAGATCAACCTTGCGCCCGACCTGCCTTACGTTCCGGCCAGTAGCCACCAGCTTGAAGAGGTTTGGATTAACTTGCTGATGAATGCGCGTGACGCGCTGGCCGAAAATCGTCCGGGCCTCATTACGCTGATGTCTCGGCTGGGTGACGACCGGGAAACCGTTGAAGTGCAAGTGGCCGACAACGGGCGCGGGATCAGCGAAGCCAACCTCGATCAAATATTTACCCCGTTCTTCACCACCAAAGGCGAGGAGCGAGGCAATGGGCTGGGACTGTCGGTTTGCCAGTCGGTGGTTCAAAATCATGGCGGACACATCGCCTTTAATTCAAAACCGGGCCGGGGCACAACGTTCTTGGTGAAGTTGCCGCTGGTTCGCAAATCAGAGAACGGAGGAACTTATGAACAGTGATCCTGGCAAATCGCATATTCTGGTTGTGGATGATGAGGAGATTGTGGCCGGCTCTATTGAGCGCACCTTGCGCGCCCACGACTTCAGCGTCACTGTGGCCACCTCCGGGGTTGAAGGGTTGGGCGCGGCCCGCCGCCACCGGCCCGACCTGGTGGTGCTGGACGTGCTCATGCCGGGCATGGATGGCCTGGAGGTTTGCCGTCAACTGCGCGCCGACCCGATCCTGGCCGACCTGCCGGTGCTGTTCCTCACTGCGCGAAGCAAAATCGAAGACAAAGTGATGGGCTTGCGGACCGGGGCCGACGACTACCTGACCAAGCCCTTCAATGTGGACGAGCTGATTCTCCGCATTCGCGCCATCCTGCGGCGCGGCCTCTCCAAACAGGCCACCGACGCGCCGCCCAGCCGGATCGTGGTGCGCGAACTGGCCCTGGATTGCAAATCGTTCACGGCCACCTCGCCGCGTGGTTCAGCCGCCCTCACGCCGGTGCAGTTCGACTTGCTGTACTTCCTGATGACGCACACCGGTGAAGTGTTCTCGCCGGCCAAGCTTTTGCACGACGTGTGGGATTATCCCTTCGACGCCGGCTCACCGGATCTGGTGCGCGTCCACGTCAAGAACGTCCGTGAAAAGATCGAGGCCGATCCCGGCAACCCGGCTTACATCGTCACCGTGCCGGGGCATGGTTACACCATCTCCGCCTGACGTTTCGAATCATGTCGTCTCCCCTGCGTATCCTCCACGTTGACGGCAACGCACAAGATCGGTCTCTGGTGGCCGATGCCCTGGGCCGGGAATTTCCGGGCCTGCACCTGGAACAGATTGCCGGGCAGGAAGGGTTGAACCGGGCGTTGATGAACGGGGGCTTTGATCTGGTCATCACCGATCACGGCGCCGGCCAGCTCGACGGCTTGCAAGTTCTGCAAGCGGCCAAAGCCCGCTGGCCTCAGTGTTCCGTCATTGTGTTCACCGGCGCGGGCAGTGAAGAGTTCGCCGTCGAGGCGATGAAGGCCGGCCTGGACGACTACGTCGTCAAATCGGCCCGGCCAGCGCCCCGCCTTGCCCGGGCTGTGCGCTCGACTCTGAAGAAGACAGAGGCCGAGATGGACCGGAACATTGATGAGTTGGCTTCGCTCTACCGCGCCTCGACTCAGTTGATTGCGCTGGGCGGCGATGTGCCCAACCTGGCCCGGCAGATTGTCCACGCCGTCCACAAAGAGTTTTCTTTCGACTATTGCGGCATTTTACTTTTCAACAGCGACAAGACGGCCCTTGAAGTATTGGCCTCGATTGGCGCGCCGGGTAGCGCGCCAACAACACTGCCGTTGAACGGCCCGGGCCTCGTCGCCGCCGCCGCCCGCGCCGGCGAAATGATCTACGCCCCGGACGTGACGGCGGCCCCCCACTATTTGCCGGGTGACCCGGCGATCCGTTCTGAACTGGCAATACCATTGTGCATCGGCGAAAAAGTCATTGGCGTCCTCAATCTTGAGAGTCCCGAACTTGAGGCCTTCGACGAGCGCGCCCGGCGAGTGATGGCGGCTTTTGCCGGGTCGGCGGCGCTGGCCTTGCGCAACGCCCAGCTTTACACCTCCGTTCAACGCGAGCTTGGCGAGCGCCGCCGGATTGAAGAGGCGCTCCGCCGGCAAAATGAATATCAGACCGCGCTTTACGAGACAACGCTGGGGCTGATGAACCGGCTGGAGATGTGGGACCTGCTGGAGGCCATTTTGGCGCGCGCGGCGCAGTTGATGAACACCGAAAACGGCTTTATCTATTTGAGTAGCGGCAACAAGGACGAGATCGAAGTCAAGTTTGCCATCGGCGTCCACGCCGGCCACATTGGCCGCCGCATGAAACTGGGCGAAGGACTGGCGGGCAAGGTCTGGCAATCCGGCCAGCCGTTGATCCTGGACGATTACGCCGCCTGGCCGGAGCATCCAAGTGAGTTTGTTGAAAACGGCCTCCATTCTATCGTCGGCTGGCCCTTGAAATCCGGCGCCCAGGTGGTGGGGGTGCTGGGCGTGTCGCATCTGGAAGAAGGGCGCAACTTCTCCAACAGCGAGATTGAAATTCTGGAGCGGTTCGCTCAACTGGCCTCGATTGTGCTCGACAATGCCCGGCTGTTTCAGGAGGCCGACCGGCACCTCAAGCAACTTCAATCGTTGCGCAAGATAGACATGACGATCACGGCCAGCCTCGATCTGCGAACGACCCTCGACGCCATTCTCGATCAGGTGGCGACCCATTTCACCGTAGACGCCGCCGACATTCTCCTGCTCAACTCGCAAACGCAAACGCTGGAATATGCCGCCGCGCGCGGCTTTCGTACCGCCGCCCTTCAGCACACGCGCCTGCAACTCGGCGAAGGCTACGCCGGGCGCGCGGCCCTGCAGCAGAGCGTGGTCAACATCCCCAATCTGCTCGAAGCCGTCGGCGACCTGGAGCGCGCGCCCTTGCTGGCTGAAGAAGGCTTCGTCACTTATTACAGCGTGCCCCTCATTGCCAAAGGCCAGTTGGAGGGCGTGCTCGAAATCTTCCATCGCACGCCGCTCGACCTCGAGGGCAAGATGATGGATTCCTTTTTGCAGGCGCTGGCGGCGCAGGCGGCCATTGCCATTGACAACGCCACTCTGTTCGATAGTTTGCAACGCTCGATCAACGCCCTGCGCGACGCGCAAATGCACCTGGTGCGGGCCGCCCGTCTCACCGCCGTCGGCGAACTGGCCGCCGGCGTGGCCCACCAGATCAACAACCCGCTCACCACCGTCATCGCCGACGCCCAACTGCTTCTTAAATTCGTCAGCCCCGATTCGCCGGCGTATGCCTCGGCGGCGGCCATCTTTCAGGCCGGGTGGCGCGCCCAGCGCGTTGTGCAACGTCTCCTCAACTTCTCGCGCCCCGACGATGACCAGTATGCTCCGGCTGATATCAACGCCAGCATCGTCGAGGCTCTCGACCTGGTGGGCGCGCACCTCACACGCGGCGGTGTGGATTTGCAGGTGACCCTTGCGCCCGACCTGCCCCAGACGCCGGCCAACAGCCACCAACTGGAAGAGATATGGATCAACCTGCTGATGAACGCCCGCGACGCGCTGATTGATGACCGGCCCGGCATCATTACCCTGACCTCGCGCGTCGGCCAGAACGGCGGCGCTGTCGAAGTCGAAATCAGCGATAACGGGCGCGGCATCCCCGAAGCCGATCGGATGAACATCTTCACCCCGTTCTTCACTACCAAAGGCCGCGAACGCGGCAACGGCCTGGGCCTGTCGGTTTGCCAGTCCATCGTGCAGAACCATCAGGGCGAGATTTCGTTCGAGAGCCGGGCCGGGCAGGGCACGACGTTTCACATCCGCCTGCCGTTAGCGCGCAAGATGTAGAGTCAACCGGGCCGCCGCCACCTCCGGTTCCCCCGGCGTTTGCCCCAACTCTTCATTTTTTCTTTACCTCTCCTTCACGGCCAATTTACTGATTAAACTGCGCCCGCGTTGTAGACTGGCAACATGCCGGTTTCCATCGCTCCTGATCGCTTCCGAATGTAGCGCGAGTTGGCAACTCACGCTACGAGCCATGGACGCCTTACTGGTGGAACGCGGCTCACCAACTCAGATTTCGCTCCGGGCCGCGTGTGCTTTGGAATATAAAACCGGCCTCTGCCGGGAAGCGGGGCGAATGACTGTTGAGGTGATGTTATGGCTAAACAATCCGAACCGGAAAAGAACACGGTGCCGACCAAAGAGCTTTACCTGCCTGTGCCGTGGTTGCTCGACGCCGTGCGCTATCTGGTCGAGCTGGGGGCCATCTTGTTCGCCCTCATTATTTTTGTCATCAGCCTGCTTAACGGCCTGAAGCCGTTCGCTGCCGGGACGCGAGCCGCGACGGCGCTGTTTGCCATTGGCCTGCTGGGCTGGGTTGCCATCTACCTGCTCGCCAATTTATTTTTGTGGTTGCTCAACACGTTGAAACCGAAAGAGAAAGAAGAGACACCGGCCTCCGGCTCCCAGTCGCGGGAAGCCTGAGTGGGCGCAAATTGGCGGCATGACGGTCGCCCTCCTCACCGGCCTGGCTCTCATTCTCGACGCATGACCGACCCAACCTTTGCCGCCCTCGAAGAAGCTCTCACTGCCGAACTGCGCGCCACGCAAGTGATCGCCGCCCTGGCCGACCGCGAACGGAGCGCCTTGCAAGACGACGACCTGGCCGCGCTGGCTGACGTAATTCGTGAGAAAGAGGAACAGTTGGCCGACCTGGCCGCGCTGGAGAACGCGCGCGACGAGGCGGCCTCGGCCTGGGCGGCTGAGCATAACCTGGCCTCTGACCATATCTCTTTCGATGAGATTTTGCGCCACATGGATCGTCAAACCGCCCGCGAACTGAGCACGCTTCGCGACGGCATTAAGGCGCACCTGGAATATGCCCGCTCACTCAATATGGGCAACCGCGCCTTGTTGCAGGCCGCCCTCGACCGCCATGAAACCCTGCGCGATTTTCTCCTGGGCCTGGCTTCTGACGACGCCTGAGGTGTAATGGCCGCCACAATTCCCTTGCAACTCGTCCTTCAGATGTTAGAATCAAAACAATCGCCCCGGCGCTGAGTCGGGGCGATTGAGTCTTTGAAGGAGGCTTCGCATGAAATTCGGCTTTGTTCTTCCTTACGGCGACGCCCGCACCGCGGCAGACTTTGCTTACGAGGCCGAGCAAGCAGGTTGGGACGGCTTCTTTGTGTGGGAGCCGGTGTGGGGCATTGAGGCCTGGGTGTCGCTCACGGCGGCGGCCATGCGCACCGAGCGCATCCGGCTAGGCACGATGATCACACCCGTGTCGCGAATGCGGCCCTGGGAGTTGGCCAGCAAGACGGCCACGCTCGATAATCTCTCGAAAGGCCGCGTCATTCTGGCCGTCGGGCTGGGCGCGACCGATACCGGCTTCGAGTCATTCGGCGAAGTGACTGACCGCAAGACTCGGGCCGAACTGCTCGACGAAGGGCTGGACATCATCACCGGCCTGTGGCGTGGCCAGCCATTTAGCTACGAAGGCAAGCATTACAAAATCAAGCCGGCTACATTTGCCGTGCCGCCGCATCCCAGGCAAAAGCCGCGCATTCCAATTTGGGTCGTGGGCGCATGGCCGCGCTTGAAGTCAATGCAACGTGTTTTGCGCTATGATGGCTTATTGCCAAACGTGATGACCGACGAGGGCAAGCACCGCCCGCCCGCGCTCGACGACATTCGTGAGATGAAGGCTTACGTGAAGGCCAATCGCAAAGCGAAAGGGCGATTTGAAATTGTGATGGAGGGCGAAACGCCGGGCGACGATCCCGGGAAGGCGACAGTCATCGTCCGCGAGTGGGCGAAGGCCGGGGCGACGTGGTGGATTGAGGCGATGTGGGGCGCGCCGCGAAGCGCAAAAGGGCTGAAGGTTATTCTCAAGCGAATTAAACAGGGGCCGCCGCGCCCGGAATAATTTTGGGCCTTCCGGCCTGAACGGGATTCTTTGCCACGAAGGAGAACATAAAACTTGCCGGGCCTGTCAGGTGCTAGAATTCGGATAAGCCCAGTGACATAGTACGCATTGAAATCTGACCTTTATTACTGGTAAAGTCTTAGTCAGTGAGCGAGAATCGAGCATTATAAAACGGAACAGTTTCGCTCTTGTTGCCAGTGGCCTATCGCAATTCTCCCAAATGGCTGACAGATGCTCTGCCATTTGAAGCATCAGAGGGAGCGTTTATGGAAAGCAAGGTCATTCATACTTCCAAAGCCCGTGTCTGGCAGGAAGAAGACAGTATCGTCCGGCTGGAGATACTTCCCAACGCGCACATCACTTTGAAAGACGCCAAAGAGATGGTGCTGGCTGTTCAAAGCTATGACGGCCAACCCCCGGTGCTGGCCGACATCCGCCTGGTTAGGGCCGTGGATCGCGAAGCGCGATTGCAATCTTCTTATCCGGAATTTCAAGACTTCAGGCAAGCCAGCGCCTTGCTGGTGGGTTCGCCAGTCAGCCGGATCATTGGCAACTTTTTTATCGGCCTCAATCGGCCATCAATTCCGATTGCCCTGTTCGCCTCTGAAGAAGAGGCCCTGGCGTGGCTCAAGGAGTTTTTGCCATGAAATTAACCGCCTTGCCCGCGCCGGATCCCCGCATCGAATCCATCTTTGAACAGATCATGCAACTTGCCGCCGGTCGGTTACAGGCCCGGGGCGCGCCCTCTAACCAAAACGACGAACTGGACGGCATCATTGCCGGGCTGAATATGCTGGGGGAAGAACTGTCGGCGACCACTTTGGCCCTGACTGAAATGAACGCCAACCTCGAAACCCGGGTGCAGGAACGGACTCGCGAACTGGAAAAAGCCAACCACTTCATCGCCGCCCTCAGCCAGGCTACAGCCCGAATCGCCGCCACCTCGGATCCGGATCAGGCAATGGTTGCGCTGGGCGACGAACTCAAGCGACTGGATGTGTTCTGCGCGATTGCGTTGGCGGAGCCGGATGCTGACACCTTGATCGTGCGTTACACATCCATTCAACCGGAGAGGGTCGAAGCGGCTGAAAAACTGTTGGGGTTCAAAATTTATGGCTATCGAGTGCCGCGCGAGAACTGGCCGGCAGAGGAGACGCCGGCCCACAGGCGGCCTTTGTTCATGCCAGACACGGTGTCGTTTGTCGCCGCCGCGCTCAGCCACCTTCCGCGCCCGGCCCTGGAGCAAAGCATTCGCCTGTTCAACGTTGCGCCCCAGTCCCCTTCCATTTATCTGCCCATGATCGTCAACGAAGAAGTGATAGGCCTGCTGGCAGTGTGGGGAGCTTATTTAACAGAAGACAGTGTGCCGGCCTTTTCTGTTTTCGCCGGCCAGGCCGCCACTGCCATTGAAAACGCGCGGCTATACGCCGCCGAGCGCCGGCGCGCCGCCGAACTGGCGAACATCAGCGACCAACTGCGAACCGAACTGGCCGAACGCAAACGAGTAGAAGAAACTCTGCAGAAGCGCCTCGATCAACTGGGCGCTGTTCACACGATGACCACCCTCGTCAGCCAGGCTGAATCCGAAGAGGAGATTTATCAAGAAGCATTGTGCGCTTTGCAGAGAGTCCTCAATGTGGATCGCGCCTCAATTTTGTTGTTTGATTCGGAAGGGGTGGCGCGCTTCCGAGCCTGGGCCGGTTTGTCGGACGCTTATCGGCAGGCGGTGGATGGCCACTCGCCCTGGAAGGTTGACGAGCAGAACGCCCGCCCCATTCTCGTTCCCGATGTTGAAGCAGACGCCAGCCTGGGCCGCCTTCGCAACGTCATCCTGGCCGAAGGTGTGCGCGCCCTGGGCTTCTTCCCGCTGGCGCACCAGGGACAGTTGCTGGGCAAGTTCATGTTGTACTACAACAACCCGCGCCAGTTCACCGAAGCAGATTTGCAGTTGGCTGAGACCATTGCCGGTCAGATCGCATTTACGATTGCGCGCAAGCGGGCCGAAGAAACGTTGCGCAATCATGAAGAACGCTATCGCGGCCTTTTTGAAGATTCGCCGGTGGCTCTGTGGGAAGAGGATTTCTCTGCCGTCAATCAATACCTGGATGTTTTCCGGGCGCAAAGCGGCGTTGATCTCAAGGCCTATTTGAGCGAACACCCGGCAGAGGTTGCCCAGGCCATGTCTTGCATTCGGGTTGTGGACGTGAATCGAACTGCGGTGAAACTGTATCAGGCCGACACGAAGGAGACTCTCCTGGCCCAGGCTGGCCGCGTTTTTGTCGCCGAGACCCAATCTATATTTGTCGAAGAGCTAATGGCCCTGGCTGAGGGCCGGACGGAATTTGCCGGTGAGGGCGTCAATCTTGATCTGGCGGGCAATCGAATTGACATCAACCTGCGCTGGTCGGTGATGCCGGGCCACGAACAAAACCTGTCTAAGGTGCTCGTCTCAATCGAGGACATCACCGGGCGCAAAAAGGCTGAGGCGGCCTTGAAGGATAGCGAAATTCGCTATCGGCAGTTGTTTGAGCAAGCCGGCGACGCCATTTATCTGGAGAACCTGCAGGGCGATATTATTGACGTGAATCAACGCGCCTGCGATATGCACGGCTACAGCCGGGAGGAACTGCTGGCCTTGAAGGTGCCAGACCTGCAGGCGCCGGAAGCCAGGCGGCCACTCGCCACTGTAGTTCCAGAGCAGGTGGCGCGATCCAGAGCCGGGCAACCCTTTGAAGGCCTGGATGCGCATCGCGACGGCAGGCGAATCCCGGTGGAAATTGCCGCCGCGCCTCTCGGCGAGTCGGGCCTGGTTTTGACCATTGTCCGAGACATTACACAACGCAAGCGCGCCGAGGAAGCCCTGCGCGAGGCAGAACTGAAATACCGAACCCTGGTCGAGCAAATGCCGGCCATCATTTATATCGTCGAGTTTGGCGAGGTCAACCGCACCACTTACATCAGTCCTCAAGTAGAAAAGATTCTCGGGTTCACGCCCGAGGAGTGGCTGACCGACCAGAAGTTGTGGCTCAAACAGATTCACCCGGACGATCGGGACCATGTTCTGGCAAACGTCAGGCAAAATGATGCTGAACAACGTTCGCTGGACTTGGAGTACCGGGTGTTCACCCGCGATGGCCGCGCGGTTTGGATCCGCAACCGGGCCTCGCTGGCTTTAGGCGAGGCCGGAAAGCCCAAAAGCTCCATTGGTGTCATGCAAGACATTACCGGACGCAAGAAAGTGGAAGAGGCCTTGCGCGAGAGCGAAGCCAGCTATCGCGGCCTCTTCGACAGCGTCGCCGAAGCCGTTTACATCCAAGACTGGAACGGGCGCTTCCTGGACGTGAATCAGGGCGCGGTTGAAATGTATGGCTATCCCAGAGAATTTTTCATCGGCAAGACGCCCGAATTCTTGTCGGCTCCCGGCAAGAATGACCCGGAAAGAATAATTGAGTTGTTTAAGCGCGCTTTTGCCGGCGAACCACAGCTTTTTGAATTCTGGGGCCGGCGTCGCAACGGCGAGGCCTTCCCCAAAGAAGTCCGTTTGTACAAAGGCTCCTATTTCGGCCAGGAGGTCCTGATCGCTCTGGCGCAAGATATCACCGAGCGGAAGCAGGCCGAAGTCCAACTGCGCCAGTTGTCGCGCGCCGTGGAGCAAAGCCCGGTCTCCATTGTCATCACCGACAAAGAGGGCAATATCGAATATGTCAATTCCCGTTTCACCGAAGTCACCGGCTACACCAGCGAAGAGGCCATCGGCCAGAACCCGCGTATTCTCAAAGCGGACCATGCGCCTGAGGCGGACTACAAGCAGTTGTGGGACACGATCACTGCCGGCGGCGAGTGGCGGGGCGAGTTTTGCAACAAGAAGAAGGGGGGCGAACTGTTCTGGGAATTAGCCTCCGTTTCGCCGATCAAGAATGAGCAGGGCCGGATCACCCATTATCTGGCCGTGAAAGAAAATATTACCGAACGCAAAAAGACCGAAGCGGCGCTGGCCATCGTCAACGCCGACCTGGAGCGGGCTTTGCTCAACGCCAACGAACTGGCCGTGGCCGCTCAGTCCGCCAACCGGGCCAAGAGCGAGTTTTTGGCCAACATGAGCCACGAGATTCGCACCCCGCTCACCGCCGTGCTGGGCCTCACCGAGCTGGCGCTGGCCAGCGAATTGACGGCTGAACAGCGAGCCTGGCTGGGGCAAGTCTACACTTCGGGCCGGGCGCTGTTGGAATTGATCAACAACATCCTCGATCTGTCCAAGATCGAAGCCGACCGGTTGGAATTGGATAAGGTGGAATTTGAATTGCCGGCCCTCATTCAACAGGCGACGACCACCCTGGCCGCCCGCGCCGCCGCCAAGCAATTGGATTTCAATTACTCGTTGGGTGTAGACACCCCTCGGGTTCTGGTGGGAGACCCGGTTCGCCTGCGGCAGGTTCTGCTCAACCTGCTGGATAACGCCATCAAGTTCACCGAACGCGGCGAAGTCTCCTTACGCACGCGGGTGGAAGCCCGGACCGCCGACGAAGTTACATTGCGCTTTACCGTTCGTGATACCGGCATTGGCATTCCGGAGGACAAGCAAGCCATCATCTTTGAGCCGTTCACTCAAGCCGACGGCCACATTGCTCGCCAGTTCGGCGGCACCGGGCTGGGGTTGACGATCTCGCAACGGCTGGTAGAAGAATTTGGCGGCCTGCTGTGGGTGGAAAGCCGGGCCGGCGAAGGTAGCACATTCCACTTCACGGCCCTGTTCGCGTTGCCGGCCTGGCCCGGCCAACCGGAGGCTGTTGAAAAAGCGCCTGTCGAGGAAGCCGGCCCAATCAAAGAATATCCCCTCAATATTTTATTGGTGGAAGACAACCCGGCCAATCAGATCGTTCTTAGTAGCATACTAAAAAAACGCGGCTGGCAGGTGACGCTGGTCGGCACCGGCCGGGAGGCCCTGGAACGAGCGGCTGAAGAAACCTTTCACCTGATTCTGATGGACTTGCAAATGCCCGACATGGACGGTTTGGCCGCCACTGCCGCCATCCGCGCCCACGAGCAGGTCGTCGGCGGGCACGTGCCCATTCTGGCCCTCACCGCCTTTGCCATGAGCGGTGACCGCGAACGGTGCTTGCAGGCTGGCATGGACGATTATCTCGCCAAGCCGGTGAAAGCCTCAGAGTTATATCATGTGGTCGAGCGGCTGACAGGCTAAGTGCCTGTCAGAATAACCGACAGCATCAACCTTTGCCTGCACACGCGCAAGAATCGTGACGGCTGTGGCGCTTCCCGGTGTGCTAAAATTAAAATCAGTTCTCCCGTTTTTAGCGGGAAATGGGCGCGGACGCAAAGCGTCCATGCTCTAAAAAATTTTTCACGTTAAATCTGGTAGAGCCGTTTTGTCCAAAGGATGACGCACGTATGAAACCCGGCTCTCCACCCTCCAGAGTTCTGTTATTCCGTATGCGTCTGATACTTGCGGTGAGCGCCTGGGTTTTATATACGCTGGCATTTGCGCCAGCGTTTTCTGTTGCGGGCGATGCGGCCTCCACGCTGGTGACAGTGCCGGTGGTGGTGACGGCCTGGCTCTTTGGCCTGCGTGGCGGACTTTGGGCCGCATTGCTAAACATTCCATTGACCAGCCTGTTATTCAACCTGGCCGGGCAATCCGGCCCGGAAATAATGATCCGGCTCTGGCCCGGCATCCTGGCCGGATTGATGATCGGAGTCGTCACCGGTTGGCTGAGCGACCTGCTCCGCCTGGTGAGACAGCAATCCCGCGAGTTGATTTCCGAACGCGAAGCTCTCAAAGAACAGATCGCCGAACGCCAGCGCGCCGAGGAGGCATTGCGCCGCGCGGGCGACGAGTTGGAGAGCCGGGTAAGGGAGCGGACGGCCGAGTTGGCCCGCGTCAACGCCGTGTTGCAGGCAGACGTTGCCGAACGCCGGCAGACGGAGGCGGCGCTGAAACGGGAACAAAAGCTGTTTGAGCATGGGCCGGTTGTCGTGGTAAGTTGGTCGGCTAACGAAAACTGGCCGGTGAAATACATCTCGCCGAATGTGGCCGAGCAGTGGGGCTACCAGGCAGAAGACTTCACCAGTGGCCGGCTTCCCTATGCCAGACTGATCCATCCTGACGACTTGGATCGGATTGCGCTGGAGGTGAGAGCTAATAACGCTTCCGACGCGCCATCGTTCAGCCAGGTCTACCGCATCATCCGCGCTGATGGAGAAGTCAGGTGGGTTGGCGATTTCACGCTTGTGACTCGAGATGAGACGGGCACGCACTACGACGGTTACGTGTTCGATATTACTGCGCGCCGCCAAATGGAGGAATCGCTGGCTCACTACAACGCCGAGGTGGCCGAGATTCTGGCCCGGGAGCAACGCCTCAACGAAGTAGCGCGCCTGATCAGCGGCGCGCTGGAGCTTTCGACCGTCCTTTCAACCGTCGTGCGCCTGGCCGCCGAACTGATTGGGGCCGAGGCCGGGGCGATGGCCCTGGTCACAGGCGACGGCCAAACGATCACCTTTCCTTTTATCTTCAACCTCCGTGAATCGCTTACCCTGCAACCGCTGGCCAGGGGCAAAGGCATCGCCTGGCAAATTGTCCTGAGCGGTGAGCCGGTGTTGCTCGACGACTACAGAGCGCACCCGCAAGCCTTGCCAGACTGGGTGACAGCCGGGATACGCGCCTTCATCGGCGTTCCCGTCGTCGTCGGCGAGGCCTGCCTGGGCGTGTTGGGGCTGTTTTACCTGAACCCGGACCGGCGTTTCATTCGGCGCGATCTGGCCATGGCCCAGCTGGTCGGGCGGCAGGCGGGCGTGGCGATTCAGAATGCGCGCTTGTTCGAGGCCAACCGCCAGCGCGTCGCGGCGCTTACAGCCCTGCACGAAACCAGCCTGGCCCTGAGCGCGCAACTCGACTTGCCGGCTTTATTGCGGACGATTATCGAGCGCGCCGCGATGATGTTGGAAGCGCCGATGGGAGAGCTAAAAATGCTTCAGCCCGACGGGCAGACATTGGCGCCAATCGTCGGTTATAACCCTCAGCCTGACATTGCGCCAACCCCCCTGCGGCTGGGCGAGGGGCTTTCGGGCCAGGTGGCTCAGAGCGGCAACCCGCTGGTAGTGGGCGATTATCAGATGTGGCCCGGCCGGGTAGGCGCTTATGCGGCGGGGCCAATTCGGGCGGCGGTCGGCGTGCCCATCAAGTGGCAGGGGAAGGTGTTGGGCGTGATCAACATCATGGATCATCGCCCGGATCGTTTCAGCCCGGCGGATGTGGAACTGGTCAGCCTGTTTGCCGATCAAGCGGCAGTGGCTATTGAGAACGTCCGGCTGTTCGAGGCCAACCGCCAGCGCGTCGCGGCGCTTACGGCCCTGCACGAAACCAGTCTGGCCCTGAGCGCGCAACTTGACCTGCCGGCCTTGCTACGGACGATTACCGAACGCGCCGCGCGGCTGTTGGAAGCGCCCATGGGCGGCTTCTATCTCCTTTTACCCGACGAGCAAACCCTGGAACTGGTGGTGAGCTATAACAACGATCGTGACTACACCGGCTATCGCCTGCGTCTGGGCGAAGGACTCTCCGGCAAGGTGGCCCAAACCGGCGAGCCGATGATCATCGGCGACTATCATGAGTGGGAAGGCCGGGCCGCCGTTTATGAGCAAGCGCCTTTCCGGGCCGTGCTGGCCCTGCCGATCAAGTGGCAGGGGAAAGTGTTGGGGGTGATCACCACCAATGACAATCGCCCAAATCGATTCGGCCTGGCCGATCTGGAATTAGTGAGTTTGTTTGCTGATCAGGCGGCAGTCGCCATTGTCAATGCCCGGCTGTTTGAATCTCTGGAACACCGCGAGGAATACTTCCGGGCGCTTATTGAAAATGCGGCCGAGGGCATCACCATTGTGGACAAGGAAGGCGTTATCCGCTACCAGAGTCCGTCTTTTGAGCGGATACTTGGATACTCACCTGCCGACTATGTGGGCCAACATGTGCTTGCGCCCAGCCTCATCCATCCCGACGACCTTCCGGTTGCCCTTGTCTTTGCCCAAAACCTTCAGGTTTCAGGCGTAATTGAAACGGTGGAAATTCGCATTCAGCACAAGAATGGGCAATGGCGAAATCTTGAAGTGATCGGCCACAACCTTGCCGACAACCCGCGCGTGGCCGGTGTCGTCCTTAACTATCGCGACGTCACCGAGCGCAAGCAGGCCGAGGAACAGCTTCGCAAATTATCCAGGGCCGTCGAACAAAGCCCGGCCTCGGTGATAATCACCGACACGGCTGGGAACATTGAGTACGTCAACCCCCGATTCGCCCACGTGACGGGCTACACCTTCGAGGAGGTTCAGGGCTTGAATCCACGCATTCTGAAGTCGGGCCGGACCCCGCCAGAAGTTTACAAACAGCTATGGGACACGATCGCCGCCGGGGGCGAGTGGCGGGGGGAGATTCACAACAAGAAGAAGAACGGCGAACTGTATTGGGAACTGGCCTCCATTTCCTCCATCCTGGACGCTTCTGGCGCGATCACTCACTTTCTGGCGGTGCAAGAGGACATCACCGAACGCAAACAAACTGAGGCCGCGCTGGCCATCGCCAACGCCGACCTCGAGCGTGCTCTGCTCAACGCCAACGAACTGGCCGTGGCCGCCCAGGCCGCCAACCGCGCCAAGAGCGAATTTCTGGCCAACACCAGCCACGAAATTCGCACCCCGCTCACGGCTGTGCTTGGCCTCACCGAACTGATCCTCGACACCGACCTGAACCCTGAACAGCGCGAGAGCCTGCAACAAGTTCATGCCTCCGGCGAAACCCTCCTCGAGCTTCTCAACAACATTCTCGATCTGTCCAGTATCGAGGCCGACCGGCTGACGCTGGCGCATACAAAATTTGAATTGCCCGCCCTGCTTGAGCAGGTGATGAGCACCCTGGCCTCGCGGGCCGCGGCCAGGAACCTGCGCTTCTCACATTCGCTAAACGCCAACACGCCTCCGATCCTCGTAGGCGACCCGACGCGCCTGCGGCAGGTTCTGCTCAACCTGCTGGATAACGCCATCAAGTTCACCGAACGGGGCGAAGTGACTCTGCAGGCTCAAGTAGAACGGGAATCTGCCGCCAAGATCGTTCTCCATTTTGTGGTGAAAGACACCGGCATTGGCGTCCCTAAAGACAAGCAGGCCCTCATCTTTGCGCCATTCGTTCAGGCCGATGGCCACACCACCCGCAAGTACGGCGGCACCGGGCTGGGATTGGCCATCTCGGAGAAACTGGTGAAAAAGTTTGGCGGTCACTTGTGGGTGGAAAGCGAGCCAGGGCTGGGCAGCGCTTTCCACTTCACCGCCATCTTTGAATTGCCGCCTAATAATTAATAATTAGCCGACCGAATCAAAAATGTGGTAGAATTCCGGCCTGCCAATCAGGGCGTTGTACCCTTCGCCCGAAAATTCTCTCCAAGCAATGAAAGGGCTTGACTCCATGAAGGTCTTACTTCTCAAAGACGTATATAAACTCGGCCACGCCGGGGACGTGAAAAAAGTAGCCGACGGCTATGGCCGCAACTACTTAATTCCGCGCGGCCTGGCGGCGCTGGCCACCGCCGGGGCGCTGACTAAGTCTGAGACTCTGCGGGCCGCCGCCGCCAAGCGCCGCGAAGCATTGAACACCGAACTGGGCGGGCTGGCCGAAAAGCTCAACGGCCTCAGCCTGCGCTTCCCGGCCAAAGCCGGCGAGACCGGCAAACTCTACGGCTCCATCACCACCCAGATGATCGCCGAAGCCATTGAAAAAGAGAGCGGCGAGAAGGTTGACCGCCGCAACGTCGGCCACCAGCCTCTGCGCGAACTGGGCACGTTCAAAGTGCCGGTGCGCCTCACCGCCGACCTGGTTCCCAACGTCACCGTGATCATCCACCGCGAAGGCCAGGCTCCCGAAGCGCCCGCCGCTCCGGCCCCGGCCCCAGTTGTCGAAGCCGCGCTTGAAGCGGAACCCCCTGCCCCGGCAGAAGAAGAAGCGCCTACCGCCGAGTAAGCCCGTTGGGCAATTTACCAAATTGCCCTGCGCCACAGAGACACAGAGTTCACAGAGATAACATTGCTTTTTTCTCTCTGTGCTTTCTGTGTCTCTGTGGTTAACCAGATTTGCGGGTTGGGCAAAATTCGTCTACCCTCTTGCCATGCTTGAAGCACTGGGCGCAACCCTGCGTGCCGCCCGCGAAGCTCGCGGCTGGACGCTCGAAGAAGTGGAACGGGCCACCCGGATCCGGGCCAGGTATTTGGCGGCGCTTGAATCGGGTGACATCAATTCGTTGCCCTCGCCGCTACAGGCCCGAGGCTTCCTGCGCAACTATGCCGGGCACCTGGGCCTCAATCCCGAACAGACGCTCACCCAATTGGACGAGGCGTTGAAACCGGCCCGGCGGTTGGGATTGCCGGCCATTCTGCCGGGCGGGAGAAAGATTCAAAAACCAGCCGGGGAAGCCGCCTCAGCCACACCGGCCTCGCCCTTCGCCGCCGCCCGCCGCGCCCGGCGGCTCTTCACCCCCGATATTCTCATCGGGCTGTTCGTCCTGGTCGTCATCGTTGGCTTCTTTGCCTGGGGCGGCTCGCGCCTCATCGCCAACTTTACCAACCCGTCGCAGACGACGCCCACCGCCGAACTCATCGGCCCCACCGACACCCCCACGCCCACCCTCATCGCCAACATCACCGCCACACTTACGCCGCCGCCGCCGGTGGTGAGCTTCTCGGACGTTCAACTCACGTTGGAGATCACGCAGCGGACGTTTGTGCGGGTGGTGGTGGATGGGGCGCTGACGTTCGAGGGATTGTTGCTGCCGGATGACCGGCAGGACTTTGCGGGCAAGTCGGTGGTGGAAGTGACGACCGGCAATGGGGCCGGCGTGCGCGTCATTCTCAATCAACGCGACCTGGGCCTGATGGGCGGCTTTGCCGAAGTGGTGAGCCGCCAGTATGTGCCAACCGGCATGATCACCCTGACGCCGACGATCACCCTCACCCCGTCAGAGACGCCCACCCCATCCGACACGCCCACCTCCACCACGCCGCCGACGGAGACACTTACCCTCACGCCCTCGCGCACGCCGAGACCCTAAGCAATACACAATATCAAATACCAAATACCCAACAGAATGCTCTTGGGTATTGTGTATTGCGTATTGGATATTGTCAGGGAGTGCCTGGCAAAACAAAATCCGCGCCGAGGATGAGGCGCACGTCCACCTGGCTGCCGGGGTTGTTGCCGGAGAGGATGCTGGAGGGCGAGACGTGGAAGGTGTCGGCCAGCCACTTGGCCGTGTAGGGCTTGCCGGTGTAGTCAATGATGATCGTCGAGGCGTAATCCGAACGATCGGCGTTGCCCACCTGAACGACGTTCACCCCTTGAGCGATGAGGTAATCAGAGGCCGAAGCGGCCAGGCCGGGTGTGAGCGAGCCGTTTTGCACTTCCACCCTGGCCGCTTCGTTGGCCAGCAAGCCGGAGGCGTTCGGCACGCTCAACTGCGGCGGCAGGGGTGTGTAGAACATCGTGTCGCGCAATTCGCGGAACTTTTCGATGTTGAGAATCAACACTTGCTGGTTGTCAGCCGTGGTGTAAAAGTCGGCGATGTACTGCTGATCAATCACGGCTGAGGTGATGCTCTCGCGCGGGATGTCTTTGGCCAGCAAGGCCAGGCTGAGCATTTGCTCGGGCGACAGGTTGGTGGTGTAGCTACCCTGGAGCGTGGCCAGCAACTGCGGCGCGTTGGCGATTAGCGCCGGCAGGTTGTCGGCGCTGAGCAGTTTGTCGCGCACGGCCATGACGACGATCTGCTGGCGTTCGGCCCGGCCAAAGTCGTCGCCGGTGGTGTGGCGGGTGCGGGCAAACTTGAGGGCGGTGGCCCCGTTGAGGTGCTGTTGCCCGGCGGGCAGGTAGAAGGGGTCGTACCCGAAACAACAGTCGGGGTATTCCGGGTCGTTGATCTCTTGCGGGTTGTTGATGTCAATGCCGCCGATTTGATTGACGAGCGATTCAAAGGCGGTGAAGTTGACGCGGACGTAAAAGTCCACCCGGATGCCGAGGTTGAGTTGGACGGTGTCTACCGCCAACTGCGCCCCGCCGCCGGGCAGGTGATAAGCGTCGCCCTTGAAGTTGGCGGTGGTGATCTTGTCGCGGTCGGGGAAGCCGGGGATTTCCACGTACAGGTCGCGGGGGATGGACAACATGCCGGCGGTGCGGCCCACCGGATCGAGGGTGAGGAGTAGCATCGAGTCGGTTCGATAAGCAGTGTCGGTTTCCCCGGCGCGCTGGTCAATGCCCATCACCAGCACGGTGACGCGATCCGTGCCGTTCCATTGTTGCGCCTGAATTGGCGGAATGACCACTGGCTGGCCGCCGCCACCCGGCCCATTTGGGCCGGGGGTAACGTTGGCGACAGTTGTGCCCGCTGGGAGGTTGAGGTTCGGCCCGGACGGGCCGAGAGCGACGACGAAGTCGCGGACGGTGGTGAAAATGAGGAGGGCTGAGACGCCGGTGGCGAGCAGGAAGAGCGCGGCCAGGGCGGCGAACGCCCAGCGCGGCAGAGTCGGACGCCTGCGCTTACGCGGCGCGACGCGAGCGCGATTAGAAGTGGTGCGACGTGTTTCCATAGAACAGGGGAAGATTATAACATTTACACTGCTTGCAAGAGTCGTTCCCAATCTGCCAGCCGGGCCGCCAGGTCGCTTTCCACCTGCGCGTATTCTTCGCCCAGCGTTCGCACTTTAGCCACATCGGCCCCGGCAGCTTCCAGTTCCGCCGAAAGCTCGGCCAGCCGCTTTTCGAGCGACTCGATGATTAGCTCCAACTCCTCAGTCTTCTGCGCCCGACGACGCTCTTCAGGCGATGGACGATTGGCGACCGCCGCTCTCTTTTTGTCGTCCTTCGTCTTTCGTCGGTCGTCTTTTGTCTCCTGACTTTCGACCTCCGACTTCCGGCTTCTAAACTCCACAAACTCCCGATAACTCCCCTTGAACGTCTCCAGCCGCCCGGCCTCCAGCGACCAGATTTGCGTCGCCAGGGCGTCAATCAAGAAGCGGTCGTGCGAGACGAGTAAGATCGTGCCTTCAAAGTCGGCCAGCACCGCCTCGAGAATTTCCTGCGAGGGAATGTCGAGATGATTGGTCGGCTCGTCGAGCAGGAGGAAGTTTGCGCCTTCCAGGGCCAGCTTCGCCAGGGCCACCCGCCCCCGCTCCCCGCCCGACAACACCGCCACCTTCTTGAACACATCGTCGCCGGTGAACAGAAACTTAGCCAGATAATCGCGGGCCGCGCCGACCGGCATCTCGCGCACGGACTGAATCTCCTCAATCGGTGTGCGCTCCATTTGCAGGCCCTCGTGGGCCTGGGCGAAGTAGCCGATCTTCAAACTTGAGCCGAGCCGGACTTTGCCTTTGAGCGGCGGCACGCGAAGCGGGTTGAGCAGAGTTTTGAGGAACGTGGTCTTGCCTGTTCCGTTCGGGCCGATGAGGGCGGCCACTTCGCCCCGCCACAACAGCAGGTCGGGCGCGGCGAACAGCGGCTTGCCGTCGTCGTGATAGCCGATGACGACGCCATGCGTTTCCAGCACCCGGTCACCGGAGCGCAAACTGGTGTCAAGCTTCAGCTTGAGTGTATCGAGTTCGCGCGGGCGGTCAACGACTGCGTCTTCGGTGGCTTTCAGCCGTTCCAACCGCCGCCGTCGGCCTTTGGCCTGGGCCGTGTTCTGCCCGGCAATGTTGCGGCGAATATAATCTTCCTCTTTAGCGATGAAGGCTTGTTGGGCTTCGTACTCGAACAACTGCCGCTCGCGCCGTTCGGCTCTCTGCTGAATGTAGGCGCTGTAGTTGCCGTTGTATTCGTCAATGCGCGCCGGGCTGATCTCCCAGATTTTGTTCACCGCTTCGTCGAGGAAGTAGCGGTCGTGCGAAACGATGAGGGCTGAGCCGGGCCACTCGCTTAGAAACTTCTCCAGCCACTCCACGGCGGCGATGTCGAGATGGTTGGTCGGCTCGTCGAGGATGAGCAGGTCGGGATTTTCGAGCAGGAGGCGGGCCAACAGCGCCCGCGTCTTCTGCCCGCCGGAGAATTGTTGAATGGGCCGCCCATAATCGTCGGCGGCGAAACCGAGGCCGTCGAGGGCCTGCTTGACGCGAGTCTCGTAAGTGTAGCCGCCGCCATGCTCGAACTGTTCCTGCAAGTGGCCGTACTTTTCCATTGCCGAATCGAATTTGGCTGGGTCGACCATATCGGCCTCCAGAGTTCGCAGTTCGGCCTCATCAGCCAACAAGTTGGCAAAGGCGGTGAGCATTTCCTGCCAGAGGGTGTTGTCGTCTTCGAGCAAGCCGGTCACGGCCTCTTGCGGCAAGTAGCCCACCCGCAGGCCGCGCGCCCGGTGCAGGCCTCCGCCCGACGGGTCTTCCAGCCCGGCGAAGAGTCTCAGCAGAGTCGTCTTGCCGATGCCGTTCGGCCCGACAATGCCAACGCGTGACTCGTGCGGCACCGCCCCGCTCAGGTCGCGGAAGATGTCGTGCGGGCCGTAGGATTTGGAGAGAGAGGAGAAGGTGAGGAGAGACATCTACAGCTTCAAGCCGTAGCCCTTTTTGCCGGGAATCGCAAACGAATGTCCGGCGCAGGCAACGCCCCCGCTTTGCGAAGGGCGTTTGTTGCTTTGAAGACCTGGTCGAATAGATTCATCACTGCCACCGCCACCGGGCCGGGCAATGTTTCGTGGCCGCAGGCCACACAGCGATAGGCGGCGACTCCTTCAATACGAACGTGAAAGCCCTCGCGCTCAAAATTAAGTGTGGTCTTTCGTAAACGAGTAACCGAACCGCATTTAGGGCATGTATGTGTTTTCATGATTTTCTTCGCTTTCTAACAGGCTTTTTGCGCCGTTTGAAACTGATCCATTCACGCTTGTCCGGGATATAAATTGTCACTATCTCCAACTCTTCGGGCCTGTAATCTATCACAACGTGAACAGGCAGGTCGTTGGGCGTAATGGCGAACAATAAACAACGTTGCCGCTCAGAGTAATCTTCAATTACTTCGCCATTGAGCGCTACATATAAAAGGTCATTCTCCTGTCAAGCCGTCTTTCATGGCTTCTTCAACTGCGTGTTTATAAACCGTAAACTTGCCACGCCTGATCTTCCTGCGGATGTTTTCAAGATTCAGCTTTGAAGTGGTTGCCATACAATATTCTCAAGCAAGTATAATACCACCAATGAAAGACTCCCCGGCTTCACCCTCCCTCAGCCTCACCCTCGCCGCCTGGTTTCTGGCCCTCGCCGGCTGGGCGGGCGTGATCTACCTCACCAACTTCACCATCCCAACCGTCGGCCCGCGCTGGCTGTTCTTCGCCGTCTGGTTCACAGCCCTCACCGGCACGGCCATCCCGTTCGCCCGCTACCTCAATTTGCGCTTTGGCAAAACCTTGCCGCCCGAAAGCGTGCTTCTGCGCCAGTCCATCTGGGTCGGGTTGTTCGGGGCAACGTGCGCCTGGCTGCAGTTGGGCCGCGTCCTCAACTGGGCCACCGCCCTCCTCCTCGCCGCCGCCCTCGTCGCCATCGAAATCTTCCTCCTCTTGCGCGCCCGAAGCCGCTGGAGGCCCGATGGCTCTTAGAGACCTGCCCAGCGTCGAGAGCCTGCTTCAATCTTCGACTGACCTCATCAACGACTACGGACGGCCTCTGGTGGTGGACGCGCTTCGCGAATCATTGGACTCGGCCCGCGCCGCCGTTCGATCCGGTCAACCGACTCCTGATCCCGATCGGATTCTGGGAACGGCCCGGATTCAACTCGCCAGCCTGGCTGCGCCCAGCCTGCGCCCCGTCATTAACGCCACCGGCGTCATCCTCCACACCAACCTCGGGCGCTCGCTTCTCTCGGATGAAGCGACGGCGGCCATCGCCGCCGTCGCTCAACATTATTCGACCCTCGAATACGATTTGACCAAAGGCGCGCGCGGCAGTCGCAGTGTTCATGCCGAAACTCTGCTCACGCGGCTCACGGGCGCAGAAGCCGCCCTCGTCGTCAACAACGCCGCCTGCGCCCTCTTGCTTGCGCTCACCGCGCTGGCCAAAAACAAAGAGGTGATCGTTTCGCGAGGGCAACTCGTCGAAATCGGCGGCGGATTCCGGGTGCCGGAGGTGATGAAACAGTCCGGGGCCAAACTCGTGGAAGTCGGCACCACCAATCGCACTCATCCTCACGACATCAGCGACGCGATCACGCCCAAGACCGCCGCCATCCTGCGCGCCCATCACTCCAACTTCAAAATCATCGGCTTCACCACCGAGCCAACGCTGGATGAACTGACGGCGATTGCCCGCCAACACGATCTGCCCGTCATTGACGACCTCGGTTCGGGCGCATTGCTCGACACCGCAACCTTCGGCCTGGCTCACGAGCCAACGGTGCAAGAGAGTGTGAAGGGCGGCGCAGGCATCATTATCTTCAGCGGTGACAAACTGTTGGGCGGGCCGCAGGCGGGCGTCATCGTTGGCGGAAAGGCGCTCGTCGAAAAACTCAAAAAGCATCCGCTCGCCCGCGCTGTCCGCGCCGACAAGTTGATACTGGCCGCGCTCTCGGCCACGCTCCTGCATTACCTCAAAGACGAAGCGGCGCGCAAGATTCCGATCTGGCGCATGGTTTCGATGCCGTTGAGTGAGATTGAAACTCGGGCCGAACGTTGGGCCGCCACCTGGGGGGGAACCGTGATTGACGGCCAATCCACCGTCGGCGGCGGCAGTTTGCCCGGCGAGACGCTTCCCACCAAGCTGGCGGCTGTATCTGTGTCATCGCCCAACAAATTTCTGGCTCGCCTCAGAGACCCGCGAGGTCTTAAAGACCTCGCGGGTCTGGCGACGCCTATCATCGCCCGCGTCGAAGGTGATCTGGTTGTGTTTGATCCGCGCACTGTGAGCGAGAGCGAAGAAGCGGCGCTGAACGAAGCTGTAACTAGTTCGTGTCCAAGAAATGGTTAGCGCGACAAGCGCCAGCCCGACTTAACAATTTACAATAAAGGAAGCCTCAGGAGTAAGGTAGTGGTGTGTCCAAACCTATTCCTGGAGGCTTCCGATGTTCATCATAGCATA
>JACPWC010000125.1 GCA_016197225.1 Chloroflexota bacterium | reverse complement strand
GGAACGCGGCGACTCGCCCCAACTTGGCGACCTGCGCGGAGCCAGACCGCCCGACCTTTCGTGACCCAGCCTTCATCGGCTGCCCGCCCCTTGGCCCGCGCCGACTCGCTCGCCGCGCCATGAACGATGAGGCGTTTCCGATGGTCCGCGCCGCCCAACGGCTGGCGTCAGGCGCGGCGGGGACGCCGAACCTTTGCCCTAGATTTCCGCTCAGTCCCCGCCGTCGCCTGCACGCGGGGTTGGGCGGGCTACCCAAGTGTAGTGGATTAACCCCGGCGTGTTACGACTCGCGTGCGTGAACCGGCGGCTTTGTCGTGTTCTTTCATATAAGCGCGCAACAACGCATTCATCTTGGTTTGGTAGCCGCTTCCCTGCTTCTTGAACCACTCAATCACATCGCTGTCGAGCCGCAAGGTGAGTTGCCGTTTTGTGATGGGCTGGAGGCCGCGCCGAACAACACCCTTGGCGAACATTTCGGGCGTGATTTCGGGAATATCCGAAAAGTCGATATCGGCATCCGTCATGGCATCCAGTCGTTTCAGGTTAGTACCCGATTTCCTTGAAGTAGAGTTTTTCTTCATTTTTGGTTGCCTTTCTAGCCGAGATAATCCGAATGACTTCGTCGTCGTCCGTATGCGCCACCACAATGACGCGAAATTTCAAGAGGCCAAAGGTGATGTAGCGCGTTTCGGCATACTCAAAGCGTTGGTCTTCGATCGTAAAAACATCGCCGTCAAACATCAGTGGCACATCGGCAAAATCAATCCCATGCTTCTCAATGTTGGCCAGTCGTTTGGCTTCATCCCATTCAAATCGCATGGATTAGATTGTAACTACGGTGGGTAACTTCGTCAATCGTGAACTTGCTGATCCGCATGATTGCGACGCGCCCGCCCAACGCCGGAGCTCAGTGGCAGCGGCGGGTGAGGCGACGAGACTTCACCCACATTTTAGTTTGCAGCCTGACGCAGCGTCCCGTTCAGCGGCGAAGCCGCTGTCCACTGCAGCGACTTGTTGGGCGAAAGACTGACCTGCGGCTGACTTGCCCCTAATGATACACCGCCGTTCACAACCGATTGCCTTTCGACACGTTGGCGGCGCGCGAGTCAAACTTCGCAGAGCGACTCGCTGGCGTTGCACCAGTTGCTGGCCGAAAGTGTTAACGACGCCGTGCGACTCATTGGCGGCGCGAGAGTCAAACTTCGCGGAGCGACTCGCCGGTGTTGCGCCGGTTGCTGGCCGAAAGTGTTAACGATGCCGTGCGACTTGTTGGCGGCCGCTACGCGGGAGTCAAACTTCGCTGAACGACTCGCTGGTGTTGCACCGTGTTGCCGCCCGAAAGTGTTAACTGCGCTGGGCGACTCATCGCGGCGCGAGAGTCAAACTTCGT
>JACPWC010000124.1 GCA_016197225.1 Chloroflexota bacterium | reverse complement strand
CTTTCAAATCGATTTAAAACAAATTCAAATTAAAGTTTTTTATTTGAAATGATCGTATTTCCACTCTTTCTAAACCAGGGTTTTATTTGTGAATAAGATTATCAAATTAAACGACTCTATACTGTAATTTATTTCAAAAATGGATCAAGCGACTCGCCGGGGTGTATATCGTTGGCGGCATGACGGCTTTGGCGATCTATGCTGTTCTCTTTCAACGGTGGCATGGACAACTTGCGCTGCAACTGATCGCCTTTGTCGCCTTCCTCGCGTTGTTCTTCGCGTGGATGCGGGATCGAATTAGTGCCCGCCTCTTGCAGTGGTCGCTGATTCCGCTTTTGTTGTTCGATCTGTTGCCTCTTGATGCCAATTACATTCAGTTGAATAATGTCAAGGCAGAACTCTTTGCGCCTTCACCCTCGTTTGAATTTATCGCCTCACAAAATGGAATCTTTCGGGTGTATTCTCCGAGTGGTGACTTTCAATATGCGTTGGCGGCTGAACGCGGCATTGATACGTTGGATGGATTATTGTCATTGCAGTTGAGTCATTCAGTGCGGGCGATCAATGAGGCGACAGGTTGCCTCAAAGCTCAATACGCAACGGCGGTGCCATCGTGTTTGTATGATCGTGTTCCAACTGCGATCCCCGACGCGGAGAAGTTGGGGCGGTTGAATGTGCGATTCGTCTCGACCAAGGCGCCACTGAACGATCCTAACTTCAAATTAGTTTTTCAAAATGATCATCTCGTCTATGAAAACCTGCGTTGGCAACCACGTGCGCGAATCGCCAACGGCAAGGCTGAGATCGTCAGACGTGAAGCGGGGATGTACGAGATCAAAGCCGGCGCAAATGAGTCAACACAGTTGATCGTCAGCGACTCATGGGCGCCCGGGTGGCGGGCAACGGTTGACGGCATCCCTGTGAAGGTGGAGCGAGTTGAAGAGGCGTTGATCGGTGTCAAAATTGAATCGGGCGATCACACGATTTGTTTAATCTACGATCCGCTTCGTTGGCGAATGGGTTGGAAAATTTCGCTTATCACCTTGATCGCTTGGAGTGTTTGGTGGATGATCGTTATATGGAGAAAACGAAGATGAATGTTCATACGTCGGCATTTATTCACGAGAAGGCAATTGTTGAGTCGGGGGCGCGTGTCGGCGCGCGGACTCGGGTGTGGGCGTTTGCTCATGTGTTAGCAGGCGCGGTGATCGGCGACGAATGCAATATCTGTGATCATGTCTTTATTGGTAAGATAAGGAGTTTGCTATGCGAACACTCTCTATTGTTGTTCCTGTTTATTACAACCAAGACTCGCTTGTCGAACTACATCGAATGTTGTACGCGTTTGCCGAGCAACACACTGATCTGATATGTGAGTTTGTGTTCGTAGATGATGGATCGGGTGATCGATCTTTTGATGTTTTGAAAAGCATTGCCGCTGAAGATGCGAGAGTGAAAGTTATTAAACTCTCGCGCAACTTTGGTTCAAACGCCGCCATCCTTACGGGGATGACTCACGCGACGGGTTCGGCTGTGACGTTCATCGCGGCGGATCTACAAGATAGCATAGAGGCTTTATCGAACATGGTGCGCGCGTGGCAAACCGGGGAGCGTGTGGTGTTTGCCGTGCGCCGCAACCGTGATGATCCATTTATCAGCCGCATGTTTGCCAACGTGTTTAATACCTTGCTGCACTGGCTTGTATTGAAAGAAGTGCCGCCAACAGGCGTGGGATTTTTTTTGGTGGATCGCTACGTGGCAGATATTGTGCTCCAGTGTGAAGAGAAAAACGCTCACTTGATTTATCTGATCGTCTGGTTGGGGTTTAAGCCGCACATTGTTTTATATGATCGCGCGGCGCGCAAGCATGGTCAATCGCGCTGGACGTTTACGAAGAAGCTCAAATACGCTATTGATACCTTTGTTGCCTTCTCGTACATGCCGATCCGCCTGGCGTCGTTCGCGGGGATTGCCTTTTCGGGTTTGGGTATATTGGCAATTGTGTATGTGATCATTGCGCGGCTGTTTCTCAATGTGCAAGTGGAAGGTTGGGCATCGTTGATGATCGTCGTGTTGATCACTTCGGGCGTGCAGATGTTGATCTTGGGCGTGCTGGGCGAATACTTGTGGCGCAATTTGGATCAAACACGGAAACGCCCTATCTTTATCGTTGACAAAATTCTGGATCGCGCGACAAGCAATGAACGCTCATAAGTGGTGCATTCTCAGCGCCAGCGCAATAGCTGTCATTGTGCGTTTTATGACTCACAGCGTTACGCCTTTGTTGCTCACACCCGACTCCATTGCCTATTATCAAATGGCGCTCAATTGGCGCGACCATGCCTCGTGGGATTTGCTGTTGCCTTTTCGGGCGCCGCTGTATCCGATGTTGCTTGGCGAAGCGTTACGCATTTCTGCATCGCCGTGGATGGTGACTCTCTTTCATGCGGTATTGGGTGTGATTACCGTCGCGCTCGCCACCGATCTTGGCTGCCGTCTTTATTCAGCGCGGATCGGTTTGGTGTTAGGTGTCATCATCGCGCTCTACCCGCCGTTGGTTTTTTTTGAAAACTATTTGATGACCGAAACGTTAGCCACGACTCTGTTGGTGGCGTGGGCGTGGGGGTTATGGATGCACACATCCAAACCCAAATGGATCATGTTGATGTGGCTGGCGTTGTTGGGCAGCGCCATTGTGCTCACGCGCCCATCGCTCGCGGGCTTCGTCATCGCGCCGCCGATCATGCTGGCGCTAGGCGTGAAGCGAAAGGCGCTCAAAAGTTTGTTAACTCGCGCCGTGATGTATGTCGCGCTGGTGTTGTTCGTCCTGTCCCCCTGGTTATTGTATGTCTATCGCGCCACAGGTCGCGTGACTATTTCGCCGGTGACGGGAACGCAGTGGTGGATTTATCAACATATGGATGATGTGTTCAACCCGGACTTCCCCGCGTTTGATCTTTATCGTGAACGCTACGCGCAATACAAAACACAAGATGCGAGTCAGATGAGTGGTTGGCGAATCCGCGCCGACATACTTTCGGATCGCACTTACACGATTGCCGAAGCCGATCAAATTTTCATGAACTACGCTATCGAAAGCATCAAAGTGAATCCATTCAACTACGGTGTCGCCGCCATTCGCGGCGTTGGCTATTTCTTTGGAATCAGTGACCGCCGCCACGATGAAGCGGCAAATTTTTTATCGCAAAGTTTATCTACTCGTGATGGACGCACGGCGGTCAATCAATGGGCAGTTGAGGCAGTGGGCGCGTCTCTGCCAGACGATCCGCGCTGGAATCAAAGCTGGCCGCCTCTCAATGGCGCAATGGCGTTTTTGAGTCGGACGGTTCGTGATCGCGGAATCATTTTAACGCCACTATTCTTCTTCGGCGTTTGGTTTCTTCGCGCCGATTCGCAAAAACGCGGTTGGACTTACACGCTACTCATGGCGATCTTGCTTACGGCGATCTCGCACGCGATCTTCCTCGCTAACCTGGATCGGTATCATTGGGTGGTCGAGCCATTGATGTGGATCGGCGCGGGCGCGGTGTTAGCGCGTGCGACACGGAGTGCGAGTTGAAAATTCTTCACATCTGTCGCCAATACTACCCCTCGGTGGGCGGCGTCGAACGATTTGTGGCCGACCTCGCCTTGCGGTTGGCGGCTTGCGGCCACACTGTCGAGATTGGCACGCTGAACCGGCTCTGGCACGAGCGCGGCACCCTTGCCGCCCACGAAATGGTGAACGGCCTCCCCGTTCACCGTTTGCCCTTCGTGGGCGGCCCACTCTTCTTTGCCGCTCCCGGCGTGCTGGGCCTCGCCAGACACTTCGACGTGATTCACATTCACAACACCGATTTCTTTTTGGACTTTCTGGCCGCCGCGCACTTCCTTCATCGTCGCCCACTCGTCGTCTCCACGCACGGCGGCTTCTTTCATACCGCCGATCACGCCGCCCTCAAACGATTGCATTTCAACCTGATCACGGCGCGCTCATTGCGGAAGGCAATTGTCATCCCCAGCAGCGCCAGCGACGAACGCAAGTTTGCGACTCACGCGGGCCGCGCCGTGCGAATTGACAATGCGATTGACTACACAGCATTTGCATCGGTTAAACACCGGCCTGTGCCGGGGCGAGTAATTACTGTGGGCCGTCTGGCCCCTAACAAAAATCTGCCCGTGTTGTTGCAAATGTTCGCCCGCGCTCGTGAGCTTCAGCCCAACCTATCACTCGTCGTGGTCGGCGACGGCTACCTTCGCGCCGAACTTGAACAACAGGCCGCCGAATTGAACATCGCCAGCGCCGCGCGCTGGACGGGCGAGATTGACGACGCCGGCTTGCGCGCCGAACTTGGCGCGGCAGAAACTTTTTTGAGTGCGGCCTCCTACGAAGGATTCGGGTTGGCATTGCTGGAAGCGATGGCCGCCGGACTAATTCCGGTGGTGAACGACATCGAAGCATTCCGCGATGTGGTCATCAACGGGCAGAATGGATTCCTGGCTGACTACCGTGACGCCGTCTCTGCGGCCCGAACTCTGGTTCAGGCGTCCAGCTTGCCTCCAGATCAAAAGCAACAGTTGAGCGCGGCGGCAAAAGCGACGGCGGCTAAATTTGACTGGCCGACGGCGATGGAAAAATTTGAAGCAGTTTATAAGGAAGCGATCAACAAATCATCATGAAGTATGTTTCTTGCAATCTGTGTGGCTCGGAGCAGAGCCGCGAGTTGTATCCGGCCACTCTACCGGAAACGCATCAAATAAAAGCCGGGTCGGCGTTCAATTGCACTTCGCCCGACTACGGCCAGCATTATCGAATTGTGCAATGCGAGCAGTGCGGACTGGTGTTTGCCAACCCGCGCGGCGTTGGCGAAGCTGTCTTGCAGGCTTATGAAGCCGTTGAAGACCCGCTTTACTTGCAGGAACAAGCAGGACGGGTGGCAACATTTCGTAAACATCTGAAACCGTTGCATCGCCTCACCGGCGAGCCGGCTGGGCGGCGCTTGCTGGATGTAGGCGCTTACACAGGCATCTTCGTGGAAGTGGCAACTGAGGCCGGTTGGGCCGCTGAGGGCATCGAACCGTCAACCTGGGCGGCAAGGCATGCCCAACAAAACGGATTGGCGGTGAAACAGGGAACTCTGGCAAATGGCGGGTGGCCCGATGAGTCATTTGACGTGATCACCATGTGGGATGTGATCGAGCACTTTGACGATCCCCTGTGCGAAGTTGCCCATGCCTTTCGCTTGCTCAAGCCGGGCGGGACGATTGTGATCCACACCATTGATATTGGCAGCCTGACGGCGAAGGTGATGGGCGGGCGCTGGCCGTTTCTGATGGAGATGCATGTCGTGTTTTTTTCGCGGGCCACCTTGCGGGCCATGTTGGAGAAAGCAGGCTTTGTGTATTTGCGCGATCATACGCAGGGCCGCTATTTGCGTTTGGGCTATCTGGCCGGGCGGGTGCGAGCGGCGTTTGGGCCGTGGATCGGCGGACTGGCAGAGTGGCTGGCAGCTAAACTGAATCTGAGCAGTTGGCCGATGCTTGTTAATACGTTGGACTTGTTTACTGCTTATGCGAGAAAGCAGATTTGATATGCAATCTTTGATTGCTCGCTATCGCCAACTTCCCCATCTTGAGTTGATCGTTTATCTGGGAATCAGCATCGCCATGTTGGTTATGTTGCCGAACATCCCTGATCATGAAAGAGATTGGGAGAAGAATTACGTTGCCCCGGCATTGACCTGGCTTGGCGGTGTTCACGAGCCGTGGAAGTTGCACCCAACCTTTTTCAACCCGCCGTTTGTGCTACTTCTTGTTACACCGTTGGCGCTTTTGGGGAATCCGGCCAGCTATATTGTGTTTACGGCGCTCATGCTGACCAGCTTATACGCTTCAGCGCGGATGCTCGGCGGTTCACCAATCTGGCTTGTCCTCTCATATCCAGGAATTTGGATGCTGGCGTTTGGGCAACTAGAGCCGCTAGTGGTACTAGGTATTGCGTTTGGCTGGTACGCGATACGTAGCAAGCAATATATCTGGCTGACTCTCGCCTATGTTTTGCTGGCGATCAAGCCGCAAATTGGCCTCGTGCCAGCCCTGCTATATTTTGTGTGGACGCCTGACTGGAAAACACGATTGCGCACAAGTTGGCTGACGGCTCTGGTGATTGGTTGGACATTTATCAACTGGGGGCTGTGGCCGATGGAATTCCTGCCGCGCATCGCCACTCAGGATAACGGCCTTTCGATTACTGTTGGCGTTTCGTTATGGCCGATCATTGGCCCTTTCGCATTGGCGTTGTTTATTCCCGCTTTGTCGGGTCGCATAGATCGGCGCTTGCGGTTGTTGATTTTATTGGCTGCCAACGCGCTCGCTTCCCCTTATTCGCCAGCCTATAGTTTGTTGTCCTTGTTAGCCTTTCCGTTACCGTGGTGGGGTTATGTGGTTGCCTCGCTTCCGGTGATAAGCCCTAATGGCACCGTCTTCACCAGGGCCGCCATGTTATTGCCGTTGGGGGTTTTGTTCTATCGCCATGTTTTGGATGAAGCGGATTGATTACTTGCGTTGATACACCAGCATCCCGTCACTGCCATAAATGTCAGTTGCGATCTTTTTGATGAGAGTGTAGTTGGCAGTAAAACGGGAATCGGCCAACAGGGTTTTGCGGCCATAAACTTCGAGGAAGACGACGTAATCGGGTTTGCGGTCGGCGATGAGGTTGGCGGAGATGGCGTAGTTGATAACAAGCTGATCTTTTGGCAAAGGATAGTAAGGCACGGATTCGGGCGAGACGAGACCGATGGTGTCGAGAATGCGAGCGCCGGAAAAGTAGCCAAGCGCGCCAATGTCGCCGGCGGCGATGACGGTTTGCGCCGTGAGTTGTGGCGCAAGTTCCTTGCCGACTTGCGTGTAAAGTTGCTCGAGTTTGAACCAGGCCATGTCGGGCGCGGGCCGGGCTGGGCCGTGATCGGGCGCAAGCACCCAGGCCCGGAGGGAGAAGAAGATGAAGAGGGCGCAAAGAGCCGGGAACGTGAAACGTAAAACGTAAGACGTAAGACGTTGCGATAAGCTGTTTGCGATATGCGAGAGGCCGCCGAGGAGGCCGAGAAAATAAAAAGGCAGAGGCGGGGTGAGATACCAGCGGAAGATGAGAGGGTTGGCGATGGCGAAGGTTGCGAAGTAGAGCCAGGGGTAAAGAAGGATGGCGGTTGCCCGTGAGTCGCGGCGGAGGAAAGCGAGGGCGCTGATCAAATAAAGTGATAAGTACAAGACGATGCCGGGCAGGGGCCAGAAGTTTCCGTAGGGCAAGTTGAAGAGGGTGGCCTGCTCGTAGAACGGAGTGCTGTAGTGTTGCCAGAGCCGGACGAAGGCTTCTTCGGGCTGGAGTTGGTAGGTGACGCTTTTGGCGGCAATGGAATGCGGGATGGGCGTGCCGAAGTAGAAGGTAGCGAAGAGGAGCCAAACGATAAGTGGAAAGATGAAGAAAGCAACTGTTTTGTGAATTGAGAATTGTGAATTGAGAATTCCGTATTTCGTATTGCGGAGCTTGAGAAGGATGCGAAGGATGTAGTCGAGCCAGAGAGGGCCAAGGAAGATGAGCGCATCAGGGCGAGTAAGGAGGGCCAGGGTGGCGGCGACGGCCCAACCGGGGTTCTGGCGCAGGTAGAGCAGGGCGGTGAGAACGATCAGGAGAATATAGATCGAAGTCTCCATGCCACCGACGGCAAACGTCACGCTGAAGGCGGCGACGGCATATATCAGCCCGGCGGCGATGCCCACCCGCCGTTGGCCGCTCAATGTTTCGCCGAGGGAGACGAGCAGGGCGCAGGTGGCCGCGTCGGCCAGGGCGTTGACCCAGCGAGCGAGGGCAGGAAAGTTTTGGGTGCGGAGAACGAACGACAGCCCGGCCATGAGCAGAGTGTAAAGCGGCGTTGTAGTTCCCATGACTCGCTCGCCGGGGTTGTAGACGAAGCCGAGGCCGTTGACGATGTTGCGGGCGTAGCGAAAGGTGATGTAAGCGTCGTCCACCATGCGCTCGCCGGGCAGGAGGCGGAGGAAGAGGGCGAGGGCGAAAATAAAGAAAGGGATGTAAGGCGTAAAACGTGAGGCACAGCCCGCGAAAAGCGCGCGAACGTCAAACGATAACTTCGAGCTTCCTTTCCCGGCCATGCGAGCGATTATACGAGACAATATCGGTTTGTGGGTGGCGCTAACCCTGGCCGCCGGATTGAAGGCCGTCATCCTGGTTCTGGATGTCACGCCTTTCAACGCCGACGAAGCAGTGGTGGCGTTGATGGCGCGGCACATTTTGCAGGGCGAGCGCCCGGTGTTTTTTTATGGGCAGGCGTATCTGGGCAGTTTGGATGCCTGGCTGATTGCCGGCGCGTTTTTGCTCTTTGGCCAGAGTGTGTTGGCGATTCGGGTTGTGCAGGCGGCGCTTTATCTTGGCACGGTTGCAACGACTTACCTGCTCGGACTCAAAATTTTTGCCGACCGCTGGACGGCGACTGCCGCCGTGCTTCTGCTGGCCGTGCCGACAGTGCTGGAAACGCTGTACACGACCGCCACGCTCGGCGGCTACGGCGAGACGCTATTGATTGGCAACGTGCTGTTGTTATGGACGATCCGGCTGCGGGAAAGGGCGGCCACACAGGGCCGCCCCTACCTTGAATGGCTGTTGTTTGGGGTGTTGGCCGGGTTCGGCTTTTGGGCGTTTGGCCTGCTCGGAGTCTATCTTCTGCCAATTGGCATTGCGCTGATTCTTCACCAAAGAGAACACAGGGATCGCAAAGAAACAACACGATTTTTCTTCGTGCTCTCTGTGGACTCTGTAGCGAATTATTTGTCGGCTCTGATGGGTTTTGCGCTTGGCAGTGCGCCGTGGTGGTGGGCTACGCTGTTTGGGGCGGAGACTATCAGCGAACTGGGCGGCTCGGCGATTGCCAATGCTTCCAGCGGGCCGCTGTTACATCTATTTGCCTTCGTCGTGTTAGGCTTGCCGGTCATCATCGGCCTTCGCCCGCCCTGGGCAGTGCGCTGGCTGGCCCTGCCGCTTGCGCCAATAGTGCTAGTGTTGTTTATGGGCGCTGTCGGGCGGGCGGCCAAATTGAGTTTGCATGATTGGAAGCGAGCGTTGTTGCTCAGCATCTGTATCGTCGTCGTCGTCGCCTTCATTGTCACACCGTTCGGAGCCGATCCGTCGGGCCGATATTTTTTGCCGCTGGCAACGCCAATGGCTCTCTTCATTGCCGACCTGTTGAATCGCGCCCGCCGCGAATACCCACGAGCCGCCGTAGCCTTGTTGGCTTTGATCCTCTCTTTCAACCTTTGGGGCAACGCGGACGCCATGCTCAATTTCCCACCCGGCTTCACCACCCAGTTCGACGAAGTGGCGCAAGTGGATCAGCGCGACCTGCCAGCCGTGATTGATTTCCTGAAAGCGCAGGGCGAGACTCGTTGCTACAGCAATTACTGGGTGACATTTCCGATCGCCTTTCTTTCGAACGAGACCATTCTTTGCTCGGCGGCGCTGCCTTATCATCTCGATTTCAGTTATACAACCCGCGATGATCGCTACCGGCCCTACACTGCGGCGGTAGCCGCCAGCGACCGGGCGGCCTACATCACTACCAATCACCCGCCACTCGATGGGCGGCTTCGATCTGAATTTGACCGTTTAGGAGTGACATACAACGAAACATCTATTGGCGACTTTCACGTTTTTTATGGCCTGTCGCGTAAAGTTGCGCCGCGAGAAATAACGTTGAAGGAAAATTCAGCGGCGCACCTCCCATGACTCAAATGATGACGGCCAGGCTACAACAAGCAATAGAGCAATGGGCTGAGCGAGATAGCGCGTCAATTCTGTTATTGGCGTTGATTACGGGTCTGTTCTTTTGGCCTTCCTTTGTCACTCCAGATTCCATCATCTGGTCTCAACCAGGTTTAGGCTCTGACATCTCCGGGCTTCATTGGCACCAGTTGACGCAGTTCGCGGCGCATTTGCGGGCCGGGCAACTTGCGCTATGGGCGCCACAAATGGCCCTGGGGCGGCCATTAGCCGGCGACACCGACACGGCATTCATCTATCCGCTTAATATAGTTTTCGTCTTTTTGCCTCCGGAACTGGCGTTTAATATCTTCGACGCGACGCACGTTTTTCTGGCCGGAGTTTTCACGTTTCTTTTGTTGCGCGTCGGCGGCAATACGTCACGCCCGGCGGCACTACTAGGAGGTCTCAGTTTTGCCTTTGCCCCTAAAATGATGGCGCATTTGGCTGTGGGGCATATTGGCACAGTGGCTGGGCTGGCCTGGGTTCCAGCAGTATTGCTGGCGTTCAAGCTGGCGCTCGACGGTTCGCTGTTGGCGGCGGCGCTCGCTGGGCTGGCTTTGGCTCTGCAATTGCCGGCGCACGTTTACATTCCTCTCTACACTCTGTTTGTGGTTTCCCTATTCTGGCTTTGGCGTTTCGCTCCGGCTTTTTGGCGAGCAGTCGGCGGCCAACCAGCAGGTTGGCGTGAGGGCGCGCGGCTGGCCGCAATTTATGGGGTGATGATTGCCTCCTTTGCGCTTTTCGCCGCGGCGGTGCTGGCCCCGTTGATTGAATTGATGCCTTACAATAGCCGGGCCAATTACACTCTTGCAGACGCCAACGCCTATGCCCTGCCGCCAGAGTTGCTCTTTACGTTGTTAGCCCCGCCGCGGACACATCTCCACGAATGGACAATTTTTTTAGGCGTGCTGACGCCTTTGTTGGCTATCATTGGCTGGCGCATATCCCCGCGCCGCATCAAATGGCAGTTGATATTGCTAGTAGCCTTTGCTTTGGTCTATAGCCTGGGGGCCAGCACGCCATTGTTTGGCTTAACGTTGGCGATCGTTCCTGGCTTCCGGCTATTGCGTGTGCCAACGCGGCTCTGGTTTTTCGGCGGGTTGGCGGCGTCATTGTTGGCAGGGCTGGGAGTTGAAGCGCTTAACCATGATGGCCTGCGCTGGCAATGGGGGCCACGGCGACAGTGGCTCCTCCGACTGGCCGGGGTTTATTTTGTGGGTGGCATGGCGGCGTTTCTTGCTTATTATGCGCTATTCCAACAGTGGCACTGGCAACTCGTTGTTCAATTGGCAGTGATGATAGCCGCGACCGCGGCGGGTTGGGTTTGGCTCAAAAGGTATATCAGTGGGCGCGTATTTCAGTGGCTGTTGATCCTTGTCTTGTTATTGGATCTGCTGCCTTTGGCGACAGACCATTTGCGGCTGGTCAACCCCCGCGCTGAGTTCTTAACCTCTACGCCCGCCTTCGATTTTGTGACGGCTCAACCCGGCATTTTTAGAGTGTACTCGCCACCCGGCGACATCCCATTTTCACTTGCGGCTGAGCGCAATGTTGATCTGCTGGAAGGGCAAATAGGATTTCAAATAGAACATACTGTCACGGCAATCCGATTGGCTACAGGCTGTAACCGGCCGGGCCATTCCACCTCCATCCCCGTTTGCCTGGACGATATCACCCCGACCTCTGTGCCGGACGCCTACCGATTGGGGCTTTTGAATGTTCGTTACATTGTCGCTCCATACATCCTCTCCGATCTAAACCTGAAAGCAGTGTTTCATCATGAACAGGACTGGGTTTATGAGAACTTGCTTTGGCAACCGCGCGCCCGGTTGAAGGGTGATGGCACTGTAGAGATCGTGAAGCGGGGCGCAGGTGAATATGAGCTGAAGGTGTTGGCGCTCGAACCCAGTCAACTGGTGGTGAGCGAAACCTGGTTGCCAGGTTGGCAGGCAACGGTGGATGGAAAATCGGTAGTAACCCAACGAGTGGAAGAGGCATTGATAGGTGTGGCCGTGGAGAGCGGCCAACACCATATCCGGTTGAGTTACAACCCGCTTGGCTGGCGCATCGGTTGGCCGGTTTCGCTCGCCTCGTTGGCTGGACTGATGGTATGGGTGATTATCGAAGTTGCCAACAGGAGACGGCATGATGACTAGCACGCGGCGCTGGCGGCTGGGTTGGCGCGAGAATTGGTTGAGAGCGGAGCCACCCGATTGGAGATCAGCTTTGGCTGTGCTGGCAGGGGCGCTGTTATTGTGGCCGCTCACCCATCAACTCCCGATGCTGGGGTTTGATTGGCGTGTATATTTTTGGGCGCGCGACTTTCGGCAATACCCGCCCTGGATAGAATGGGCGCTTGCGCCTCTGCTCGCACTGCCCTGGCGAACGGGCCTGGCCGGATTGAATGCGCTATTGTTGATGACAGTGGCCGTGTCGGTAGCGCGTGAAGTTTTCGGCGGGGAGCGGCGGCCTGCCTGGCGCCTGACCAGCAATGCGCTGGGCTGTGTGCTGTTGGCATTATTCACCCCGCCAACTATGATTCTGCTATGGGTCGGCAACATTGAAGCAGTTGCGCTTTGGGGGATGTTAATGATGCCGGTTGGGATTCCCTGGGTGTTGCTCAAACCTCATTTAGGCCTGTGGGCAGTGCTATCGCGTCGCTCCTGGATTATATGGGCGGCGGCCTTCGGATTATTGACACTCGTGGTGTGGCAGTTTTGGCCGACGCGTGTGCTTGGGAGCGTCACCGATCGCATTCAACATCCGTCCGCCTTTGGCTGGGCCAGTTTAGGATGGCCCATGATTGCCATTGGCTTGACCTTGCTTGCACAAACGCCCCCAGACCCTCTGGCGCTGATGGCCGCCGGGAGTTTTCTGTCGCCATTCCTCATGCCTCAACATTTTGTTTTGCTTTTGCCTGCCCTGGGCAGAGTGAAGGGAACCAGGCGCTTAATTTTGTGGGCCGGGACATGGTTGCTCCTCATCCCGCTAATTTTTAATAGCGGGCTAAAATGGCTGGCGCTGGGATTTCCGGCATTGGTATGGTGGATGTTGCGAGCGCCGCCCGTCTCTAAATCAGCCGCCAACGAAAGCCCTGAATGACTCTTACCACTCGCCGCCTCGCCACCCTCATCTTCTTCGTCGGCCTCTTTGCCATGGCCGCCCGCGTGGCGGTGGACTCGGACACCTTTTGGCATTTGCGAGCCGGGGAGTGGATGCTGGAGGAGCACCGTCTCCTCAACTTTGACGTTTTCTCTCACACTCGAGCCGGCTCGCCCTGGATCAATCACTCGTGGCTCTCCGAAATCCCGATGGCCCTTATCTTTCGCGCCTTCGGCTTTGGCGGGCTGAATTTGGCGACGACGCTCGTTGTCTGGCTGGCCTTCTTCTTTGTCTACCACTCCGGCGAGGGCGGCTCATACCTGCGCGCCTTTTGTGTCGTGTTGGCGGCGGCGACCTCAGCCGTCTACTGGTCGGCACGGCCACAGATCATTTCAATGTTGTTGGCCGCTACCTTTGCCTACGTTTTGCATTTGTATCGCTGGCGAGGCATTAATCGGTTATGGCTCTTGCCATTGCTCATGCTGGCCTGGGTGAACTTGCACGGCGGCTTCGCGATAGGATTCATTCTTCTGGCGGTGACGCTTGCAGGCGAGGCAATCAAATTCATACTCGCTCGCGGTGTTGAAGGCTGGAAGCCGGTTGTCTGGCTTGGCGCTTCAGGCTTTGCTTGCGCTGTTGCAGTGCTGTTCAACCCTTACGGCCCGCAAATGTTGCTCTACCCGTTCAAAACGGTTTCCATCGGCGTTTTGCAAAATTACATTCAAGAATGGCAGTCGCCAAACTTTCATGCCCGTGAGGCACAGGTCTTCATCGTCATGTGGCTGGCCACATTTAGTGCGGTTGGGCTTTCGCGCCGCCGTCTTGACCTGACAGACCTTTTGCTCTTTGCCGCCTTCACGACCTTAGCCCTGCTGGCCGGGCGCAACACCGCCGTGTTCGCTGTCGTGATCGCGCCCATTTTGATGCGCCACGCCGACTCGGCCATTGCCGAACTGCAAGACCAGTTCCCCAAGCTGAAGATTGCCGAAACAACGGGTTCGCCGCCGCGCCGTTTGGCGGCTTTGAACTGGACGTTACTGATCGTGGTGGCCGCCGCCGCTTTGTTGAAAACGGCTTTGCCGTTGAACCCGGCCACCACGTTGGAGGCGGTTGCCCGTGTTTCTCCGGTCGGCGCGGCCAACTATCTCAAACAAAATCCAACAGCCGGGCCGATGTTTAATTCTTATAATTTTGGCGGTTACCTGGTCTGGGCGTTGTATCCCGATTTGCCCGTTTACGTGGATGGCCGCACCGACCTCTACGATGACGAATTTTTGCAAGAGTATCTGAGCGTGTATCTGGCCGAGCCGGGTTGGGAGAAGAGGTTAGCTGAACAGGGCATCCGGCTGGTGGTGGTGGATACCAACTCGCCGCTGGCGCGCGAACTGCGGCAGACGCCCGGCTGGGCGGTGCGTTATTCGGATACGCTGGCAGTGGTGATGGTGAAAACAAATTGAAGATCAAACAGCAATACGCAACACGCAATACGCAGTACATCATGCTTGTTATTCTGTTGATAGGCTTCTTTCTTCGCGTTCACGAGCTGGGCGCGCGCAGTTTTTGGGTGGACGAAGCCTACACCTGGGGCGTGGCCGTGAAGACAAGTTGGGCCGATGTTTGGAAAGCGATGCTGGTTGTGAGCGATGTCTCACCTTTGCCTTACGTGATTACCAAACTTGCCGTGCCGCTGTTTGGCTCGCGCGAGTTTGGCCTGAGACTGTCGAGCGCGTTCTTCGGCTGGTTGGCAATTTCGATCACTTACCAGCTTGGCCGGGCGACGTTCAACGCCGCCACTGGCGTGACAGCGGCGGCCTTGATTGCCTTCTCGCCGTTTGCCGTGTGGTATTCGCAGGATGCGCGGCCTTACGGCCTCTATCTGTTTTTGGGCGGGTTGGTGCTTTGGTGTTTCTGGCAGGCTGAGCGCGGCAAAAGCTGGGTGGTGTTCATTGCCGCCAGCGCGGCCTTTTATGTGACTCAGTATGTGTCAGCCTTGTTTGTGTACGCGCAAGCTGTTTATATTCTGACTCAATTGCGCCGCCAGCCTCTTGTCTTTCGCAAATGGGCATTGGCCCAAGCCCTGGCCGTCATTCCAGTGGCAGGTTGGGTGTTGGCCTTTCTTGCCCAGCGCCAGCCGCTCACGGCTAACACCTGGATACCGGAAATCTCACTCACAACGCCTCTCAAAACTTTGTGGAACTTTGTCAGAGGTGATACGGCGGGGTGGACGGCGTTTGCCGTCGTGGGTGTTGCAATCGTCATTATATTGCTAGTGCTAGGCACGCGCACCGGGACTCGTGAGGCGCAGTTGCTGTTGTGGTGGCTGGCCTTGCCCATCACGACCGCCTGGCTGTTTTCGCTTCGCTTGCCTGCCTACATTGATCGTTTTTTTGAGCCGGCTCTCCTCTCGGTAGCATTGCTCTCATCAGCGGCGCTGGCGAATTTCCAGCGAGGCCTGAGGCTGGCAGTTATCTTGCTGGTTACAAGTTATCTTTTGCTTGGTTCGATTCGGCTCTATACTGAGCCTGTCTTTGCCAAGGAAGACTGGCGCGGCGCAACCCAGGTGTTGTATTCTGAAAACCTGACTGTCGGCCTGCCCGACGGCGAATCGCTTTTGGGGATCACTCCCTACGTGACCACGCCGCTTAACTTTGCCTTTGCTCGCAACACCGCCGACTTGAACGCCCGACTGGCCGAAGGGCCGTTCGTGCTCGTCCTGCGTAGCCCGCATGAGTCGGCGCATGCCCTGAGCAAGTCAGCGCCGTTCGATCCGCTGACCGAAGGCCCATCGTTCTTCAAACAGTGGCGGCTGGACAACCCCGGCGCGCCACTGGAAGTGCGGAGCTTCACCGGCCTGGCTTTGGTGATAATTGGCAAGTAGATTGTGATCAACTCACGAAGCAGTTATGCTTTCATCGTTCTTGTCGTGGCCGGGCTGGCGTTGCGGCTGATCGTAGCCTGGATGCCAATATCGGTCTTGGTCATACACACCCTGCCGGACGATGCCTTCATCTACTTCGTTATCGCCCGCAACCTCGCCGCCGGGCTGGGCGCTACGTTCGACGGCGTCGCGCCGACCAATGGCTTTCATCCGCTGTGGGCGTTGCTCCTCACGCCGATCTTTGGCGCGTTTTCGCGCGGCGACCTGCCGGTGCATTTGGCGTTGACGGTGAGCGCGGTTTGCGACACGGCGGCCGGCGCGCTGGCCGGGTGGGTCGTTTGGCGGGCAGTTGGCCCTGAGTTGCGTTCGCCGGCGGCGGTGATCGCAACGGCTTTGTATCTCTTCAACCCGCGCACCATTTTGGAATCAGTCAACGGATTGGAGACAGGGCTGGCGGCCCTGGCGCTGGCGGCCTGCGTGTTGGCCTGGCAGTTTCTTCGCGAGTTGCCAACCGCGAAGCGGGCGGCAGTTTTTGGCGGGCTGGCCGGACTGGCCGTGTTGGCCCGCAGTGATTTAGGTGTGATTGTGGCCGTGTTGTGGCCCGGACTGTTTACTCGCAAGATTCTGTTTGACGCAGATCGTGTTCTGGCTCTGCGACAGGGGTTGATCGCCGGGGTCGCCGCCGTGGTTGTGGTTAGCCCCTGGTTCCTCTGGAGCCAACTGCGCCTGGGGACGATGGCGCAATCTTCGGGCGCGGCGATCCCGTCGCTGGTGGCTTACGCGATTCAAAATTCCGATCCACAAAAGCTCTGGAATGGCCTGCTGTTTCCTGTCATCAACCTCAGCCTTCGTGACACGATCATTTATCCTGGCGCAAGCCTCATTCTGTTGGTCGTCAGCCTCATCCTTGTCTTGCGAGATCGAGCGCAAAACTCTAACTCTAACTATCTCTGGCTTCCAGTTCTTGGCGCTCTCCTCATCATCGTCATCCACACCTTCGTGCGCTGGTATCCACGCGGCTGGTATTTTGTGCCGCTGGCCTGGACGGTGGCGGTGGCGGTCGGCCCGGTGGCGGCGGCGGGGCTGAGAACACAGCTCGGGAAACGGGTGGCGGCTGGACTGTGGATCGGGCTGGGCGCCATCGTGATCGCGCAAGCGATCAAAACAATCAACGAGCCGGAATTGAAATGGCAGGCCGATATGGTGACCGGCGCGCAGTGGCTGAAGTCCAACACCGCGCCTGATGAAATTGTCGGCGCGTTCAACACCGGCATCTACGCTTACTACAGCGAGCGCCGCGTCATCAATCTCGACGGCCTGGTGGATTGGGGCGCGATTGAGGCGCGGCATGACAAGCGACTGCTGGATTATTTTGTCTCACGTGGCGGGGGGTTGCTGATTGATCATCGTGAGTACATCTGGAGCAGTTTTAGCCCGTTCTTTGGCGAACGCAGTTTGGAGTTGGTGGCCGAATTGCCCGTAGCCGATAAAACTTACGGGCCAATTGTCGTGTATCGGGTGCGCTGATGAAACTTGTTGATAGACAAAGGTTGAGTCGGCTGGCGGCGGGTTTGTTGCTGGTGGTTGTGGCGTTGGGCAACATCATCTTTCTCCACGATTTTTTTACGGCGCGTTTTCCGGGCGGCAACGATTCAATCCCGCGCTGGGTGGGGTCGTTGGCCTGGTTCTCGGAAGGGCTAAACCCGTACAGCGATGAGGTGACGGATCGGGCGCAGGAGATGATTTACGGGCGGCGGGCCCGCCCCGAGGAGGACAAACAACGGTTCGTCTATCCGTTTTACACCGTGTTCTTTTATTTGCCTCTGCTTTGGCTCAACTATGAGTGGGCGCGAGCGGTGGGCATGGTGCTTCTGGAAGTGTCGCTCATCCTTACCACGATTGTAAGTTTGCGAATGTATCAATGGAAGCCGCCGTCGTGGTTGCTGGCGTTGACGGTGATCTGGGCCGTCATTTTTTATCATGGCGCGCGCACCATTATTCTCTGGCAGATGGCGGGCGTGGTGGCGGTGTTGATCGCGGTCGGGTTGTGGGCTGTCAAAGAGCGGCGAGACGTGCTGGCCGGGGTGTGCCTGGCTCTGGCGACTATCAAACCACAAATGACGTTTCTGCTGTTGCCCCTGCTCGGCCTCTGGAGTCTCTCGGCCCGGCGCTGGCGGCTGGCGGCTTCACTGGCGATGAGCATGGCGGTCCTGGTCGGCGGCTCCTTCCTGCTCCTGCCGGGCTGGCTGAACGACATGCAACGCCAACTGGCCGATTACACAAACTACACGCATATCGGCTCGCCCATCAACATTCTGACGCAAACGGTTTTCCCTTTTCTGGGCCAGCCGGTAGAATGGGCGCTCGTGACGATTCTGACAGTCTGGCTTATATGGGAATGGTGGGGCGTCCGCCGCGACGATGGCGGGCGGTTTGACTGGGTGCTGGCCCTGACGCTGGTGGCGACGAACCTGATTGTGACTCGAACGGCGACAACCAATTACGTGATGATGTTACCGGCGCTGATTTACCTCTTTGTCTTGGCCGCCCGAGCTTATGGCCCAAAAGCCCATTTATGGATCGCTCTGACCGAAATTGTGCTTCTAGTTGGCATGTGGGTTGTGTTTGTAGTTACAGTCCAGGGGCGGGAGGAGCAATGGCCGGTGTATTTGCCCCTGCCGTTTGGATTGTTATTAGGATTGATGATGTATCGTCGGAACACAATCCACCTGTGAAACTTTCAAGCACATCGCGCTCAAAAGAACGATGGTGGGTCATAAAAGTGGCGCTTATCACTGTCGCCATAACCTATGTGCCTTATCTGGCGGGATGGTATCGGCAAACTTCAGAGCTTAGGTTCACCGGCACTCTTTTCAATTCAATAGATGCTAACGTTTATCTGGCCATCCTACAACAAGGCTGGCGCGGCGCCTGGTTGATGACCTTGCCTTATTCGGTAGAGGCGCATTCGCCTATGTTCCTGTATGAGTTTTACATTGTACTGGGGCAGATCAGCCGAGTCTCGGGTTTGTCACCGATGGTTGGTTATCATTTAGCGCGCGGCTTGGGCGGCTTGTGGATGTTGTGGGCCGCCTATGATTATCTGTCGGCGCATGTCGCCTGGCGGGCGGCGCGGAAGATTGCCTACTTACTGGTGTGTATCGGGTCGGGCCTTGGCTGGTTGATGCAGGTTGTAATGCCGGTCGGCCCTGAAGGTATCTCCGGGATCGATTTGTGGTTGATGGATGCTTTCGCGTTTTTCTCGATCCTGCTTGTGCCGCACTTTGCAATCGCCTGGGCGCTAATGTTGACCCTGCTCACAAGCATTCACCGCTCTGCGTTTTCGCCGAAACCCAAATTGCTATTGATTGCCTTTGGCGTAGGATTGGCGCTGACTGTGGTACATCCCAAAATCGTCCCCGGGGCAGGGATCATAGCTTTTGTCTGTGCCATCCTGCTTGCATGGAAGAGGCGAGAGCGTGCCGTTACGATTTTCAGCGTATTGGGTGCGGCAGGCGCCGGGGTTGCTCCAGTTGCGCTCTACTATGCTTTTGCGCTTCGGACCGACTCTGTATTTGCGGCGCTGGCGCGGCAAGACATTACCCTGTCGCCTCCATTCCAATACTATGCCCTGGGTTTTGGAGTTAGCAGTTTGCTGGCCTGTTTCGGGCTGGTATGCGTGTTGCGAAGAATGCGCTTGCCCGAGTTGCCGTTAGTAGCCTGGTTGATCATAGGCGGGGTAATGCTTTATGCGCCGGTGCAAATCCAACGACGGTTCATTATGGGCTTGCAAGTTCCATTGGCCGGTTTGGCCGGAATTGGCCTGACCGCAGTTGTATTGCCGGCATTGAAACGCTCCCGTTTTTCCCGGTGGCTGGCGCGGCGTTATCACCCGCGACGCTTCAGATTACTGATGATAAATCTGATACTGGCCCTGGCCGCGATCTCCAATATTTTGCTGGTGACAGGCTATACCCTTTCGGCCTGGTTTCGTTCGCCAGCAATGTTTGTGCCTGCCGGTGTTGCCCAAGCCGCCGACTGGCTTGGCCGCGAATCCCATGTTGACGATTTAACGCTTGCCGCTTACGAAACTGGGAATTACATTTCAGCTCGCAGCGGAGCGCGCACTTGCATCGGCCATTGGAATTTGACGATAGATTTCTATGCCAAGCAGGATGCCGTCTTTCAGATATTCGATGCTGGTACGAGCAATGCCCGGCGAGAACAATTCGTTCGCTCAATGGGTTGTCGCTTTTTGTTCTATGGCCCTGCCGAACGTCAGTTGGGGGCTTTCGACCCGGCCACAGCCCCTTATCTTAAATTTGCCTTTTCCACCTCGAATGTGGAAATTTACGAACTAAGACCTCAGCGGTGAACCTTGCGTGTCACCGTCCATCCGATTCGTGTCAGGCTGATTTATTATCATGTCTGTGAAGCGCTCTGAAAAGGTCTGGGTGGTTATGACCAGCCTTCTGGTTCTGCTGATATCGTCAGCGCCGATCATTGCCGGCTACATTAGCCAAACCCCGGATCAAGTTTTCATCGGCGCTGTGTACGACTTCCCCGATTACAACGTCCACTTGGCCAGCATCCAAACCGGCTTGCGCGGTTCGTGGCAGTATCCGCTTCTGCATTCGTCGGAAATAATTCCTCAAGCCTACGTCAAGACGTTTTACATTGCCGTTGGGCAGGCGGGTCGCATCTTGCCTCTGCCGCCGCCGGCGTTGTTCGAAATGGCGCGTTGGCTATTTGGCCTGTGGGCCTTGTTCACTATGTACGCGTTTGCTGCGCGCTTCTTGTGGTCAGTTGCCTTGCGGCGCATTGCGTTCCTCGTCTTCGCTCTCGGTTCCGGGCTGGGTTGGCTGATGTTGATCTTCGGCTGGCAACCGGACCGCGACGTAGTCGCCCTTGATTTCTGGCTGATCGATCTTTATGGCTTCTTCAGCCTCATGGTCTTTCCACACTTTTCAGCAGTCTTCGCGTTGATGTGGACAACGGCGCTATCTTTTCTTGTTTTTTGGCAAAAGGGCGATCAGCGATGGCTAGTCGTCGGACTGGTGACAATCGTGATGGTTCAAGCCATTCAACCTTTTGCGCCGCTGATCGTGGATTTGGGATTGGCGGGATATGTTGTCTGGGGTTGGTTGAGTAAGCGCAGATTGGTGTGGCGCGAATTTTGGAGTCTGGCCGCGCTCGTTGCCGTTCATTTGCCCTTACTTATTTATTCGGCCACTGTCTTTCGTCACCCAGTGTGGCAAAGCTTTGCCAGGCAAAATCAACAATTCATCTCTTCTCCGCCGCCAATTTACTATCTTTTGGGCGTGGGCCTGCCCGGCGCGTTGGCGGTCTGGGGCGCGTGGCATGTCATTCGCCGCCGGTCGGGGGAAGGGCGTTTGTTATTGGCCTGGATCATTGCCGTGATGATTCTGATCTATCTGCCGACAAATTTCCAGCGCCGCTTCACCGAAGGTGTGATGGGGCCGCTGGCCGTGTTAGCCGCCATTGGCTTGGGCAATGGCCTCTTGCCTCAGCTACGACGGTTGAACGGCCTCAAACAGTGGTTGGCCAGAGTCGGCTACCCTTACCGGCGGGCGCGTGGGCTACTCATCATTCTTGTCGTCGTCTTTTCCGCTCAGTCAACACTTTATCTTACGTTTGGCGGCGCATTGCCAGCCCTGGCTCGTTCGCCAAAGATTTTTGTTTCGGCAGATGTGACTCAGGCCATTGACTGGCTAGGCCAAAATTCTGACTGGCAGGACGTTGTATTTTCAGCCGAGCGAACCGGCAATCTTATCCCGGCCCGAATCGGGCATCGAGTTTACCTGGGCCATCCAATTGAGACGGCTTATTACACGCTGAAGGTAGAGCAGGCGGCAAAGTTCTTTGGCGGGCCAATGACCGACGACGAGCGGCGAGCCGTGCTGGCCGCCTGCGCCTGTCGCTACGTATTCTACGGCCCGGTAGAAAAAGAGCTTGGCGGTTTTCAACCGCCCGTTTTTTTGCAACCAGTTTTTACGAATGAGCTGACGACTATTTATGAAGTGCAAGATGGGCCGTAGAATTTTGCCGTTCGGCGTTTTGTTGCTGGCGTTCACCTTGCGCTCGGTCGCCCTCAACACGCGCCCGCTGTGGTACGACGAAGCGTTTGCCGTGCTGTTTGCCGAGAAGGGTTTTAGCGCCATGCTGGCTGGCACGCTCACGCCAGTTGCGGGCGCGGCGTCCGACGTTCACCCAGTTGCTTATTACACTGCCCTCAAGGGTTGGATGCAGGTCTTTGGAGGGTCGCCATTTTCTGCCAGACTGCTGTCCGTGTTTGCCGGATTGCTGACGGTGGCCGTTGCTTACGCGATTGGGCGGCGATTGTTCAACGGTTGGGCCGCCACTGTCGGGATGTTGATTGTGGCGGTTTCACCGTTTCAGGTGTATTACGTGCAAGAGACTCGAATGTATGCGCCGTTGACGTTGTTCTGCGCCCTCACTGTCCTCTTTTTCCTCTACGCGGCACGGAATACGCAATACCAAATACGCAATTGGCTTGGCCTTGCTCTGAGTGCCGCGCTGGCGGTGTATATGCAAAACCTGGCGGCGTTCTTCCTGCTGGCGTTTGGGTTGAGCACCTTGCGCCGCCCGAAAGTATTTGCGAAAATGGCGGCGGCGGGCGTGGCGGCCTTTGCTTTGTGGTTGCCCTGGTTCCTCAACCTGCCGGGGCAGTTCGCCAAACTTCAACAGGCCTACTGGGTAACGCGCCCCGATTTTGTGACGCTTCTGCAGACCTTGTTGGTCTATCATGCCGGAGAGGAATTGGTGGCGGCGCGAGCTTTGTTGCCATTGGCTTTGTTCACAGCTGTTGTATTGCCTGTTTTTCTGGGATGGCAAATTCTTAAACAGCGGCGGGAAGCTTCAACAAAAAACGCGCTGTGGCTGACGGCTTTGGCTGTCGGCACGCCGCTTTTGTTGTTCCTGGCCTCACTCTATCAGCCTGTTTACATTCAACGCGCGCTCCTGCCTGCTTCGTTGACGTATTCCATCGCGCTTGGCTGGTTGCTGGCAGAGGCGGCGATGCCGACCTTGATCCGTATCGTGTTGGGCGGCCTGCTGGCAGTTACGGCCATCGCCGGGCTGTGGGCGCACTACACCTTCGCCCGATTCCCACGCCCGGACTTTCCAGCCGCTGTCGCCTTCCTCCGGCAAAGCGCCGGGCCGGGTGATGTGATTCTGCACAGCAACAAGCTCACGTTTTTGCCAATGCACTATTATGATCGCGCGCTGGCGCAATCGTTTCTCGCCGACCCGCCTGGTTCGGGCAGTGACACGCTGGCCCTGCCAACGCAAAAGGTGCTGGGGCTGTTTGCGGTGAATGATGCAGAGGCGGCGACACGAGGAGCGGGGCGGGTGTGGTTCGTCATCTTTGATCGGGCGATTGAGGAGGCTACGCCGGAGCAACATCCGCATTTGGCGTGGTTAGAGTCGCAATATGCCTTGCGCAACACGACCCATGTTGGCGACTTGCGTGTCTATGAGTTCGTGAAGCGTTGAAGGTAACGCTCGATGCCTCGCCGCGATCTTTTCTTCCTCTTCTTCCTGGCGTTGATCTTCAATTTTGCCCTCGCCTCGTTCGTCTCCGGGCCGTGGTACGTGGACGATGCCTATTATTTCGGCGGCGCGTTGCGGCTGGCGAGTGGGGAGGGCTTCACTGAGCCGTATTTGTGGAATTATCTTGGCAACCCAACGGCATTACCTCAACCCAGCCATCTATACTGGATGCCGCTTACCTCCATCATTGCCGCACTCTCGATGATGGCTTTTGGGCAGTCGTTCGCGGCGGCGCGCCTGCCGCTCATCCTCATCGCCAGCCTCCTCCCACTGATCACTTATCACTGTTCACTACTCACCACCGGCCTCCGCCGTCATGCCCTCGCCGCCGGACTGCTTGCCATCTTTTGCGGCTTCTATGCAATCTACTGGGGAACGACGGACTCGTTTGCGCTGTATGCGGTCGTGGTCAGTTTAACTTTTGTCGCCTTGTGGCGAGGATTGGAGATTGGGGATTGGAGGTTAGTTATTGCGGCGGGGGCGTGCGCCGGGCTGGCGCACCTCACGCGGGCGGATGGGGTGTTGGTGTTGTTGCTCTTAGTCTTGTGGACAATTGGTCAGGAGTTGTTCGGCGGCAAGGGACGGTCATTCGTCATTCGTCATTCGTCATCCGTCGTTGTCGGCTACCTGCTCGTCATGCTCCCCTGGTTCATCCGCAACTTCATTGTTGCTGGCTCGCCGTTCGGCGTGGGCGGGGCGGGAACATTGTGGTTGATTGAATATAACGACATCTTCAACTACCCGCCAAACTTGACTCCGGCGCGATATTTTGCGGCGGACTGGAGCGTGATTCTCGACGGCAAACTTCAATCTCTAATTTCCAATCTCCAAACCATCGTCGCCGTGCAGGGAATGATTTTCCTCACACCGCTGATCGCCATTGGCTTGTGGCAATTGCGGAAGCACATGCTCTATCGAATCGTGACACTGTATGCGGTTTTGCTGTACGCGGCGATGACGTTCGCCTTCAGCCTTCCAGGCATGCGAGGCGGCCTATTTCACTCTGGGGCGGCGCTGATGCCATTTTATTTTCCGGCGGCCCTCATCGGGCTGGACGCCACGATTGATTGGATCGCCGCCCGCCTCAAACACTGGAAGCCCGAAGTTGCCAAGCGCAATTTCACCGTCCTCGTCGTTGCGCTTGCGGCCACGCTTACCCTTGCTTTGACAATTCCACGCCTGAGCGGATCGGGCGAAGATTCGATGTTTGCCCTCCTGCGCGATCTGCCTCGGGAGGCAGTGGTGATGAGCAACAACCCGCCGGGCGTGTGGGTTGCGACGGGCCATCCCGGCATCCCGTTGCCCAACGGTGACGGGGACACCGTGATCGCCCTCGCCGATCAATTCAACGTCCGCTACATCGTCATGGATCAAAATATCACGCCCGGCTTAATTCCGCTGTATGAAAATGATGGCACAGAGTGGCTTCGATTGATCAGGCGCGAAGGCGATGTGAAATTGTTTGAGGTCATACGATGAAGAGAGATTGGGCGTTGATTGGTTTGGGAGTGGCCTCTGCTGTCGGGTACGCCGCCGCCGCGTGGGCGGCGGGCGCCGTTGGCTTCCCGCTGGACGACGCCTGGATACATCAAACGTATGCGCGTAATTTGGGTTGGCATGGCCAGTGGGCATTCATTCTGGGGCAACCGTCGGCCGGGTCAACCTCACCGCTGTGGACGATGTTGCTGGCGCTCGGTTACGCTTTGCGAATTGATTACGCCTGGTGGACGCTGGGCCTCAATTCGGTCTTGCTCGGCGTGACAGCCTGGCTTGTGGGGCGAGTTGGCAACTCGTTCTACCTTGGGGCGCTGGCGGCAATCGAGTGGCACCTGGTTTGGGCAGCGGCTTCTGGAATGGAGACCGCCTTATTTTGCGCGTTGACGCTGGGAGCATGGCTCGCGGCAGTTGCGGGCGCAACCCGCTCCCACGCTTTGGCTGGAATGTTGATCGGGTTGGCAGTTTGGACGAGGCCGGACGGGTTGACGTTGTTGCCGTTTGTAGCGTTGGTGATCTGGGTTAGGGGAGGCCGCCTCAGGCAATTGGCCTCATTTGTAGTCGGGGCCGCTGTTGTTGTCATCCCCTACTTTCTCTTCAACTTTGCCTTGAGCGGTCAGGTCTGGCCGAACACGTTTTTTGCCAAGCAGGCCGAGTACGCAATCCTGCGTGAGCTTCCATTGTGGCAAAGGCTTCTTTCAATTTTCTCGGCGCCCTTCGTGGGCACGCTGGCGTTGTTGTGGCCGGGCCTGTTCACCAAAGATCGCCAGCGCCTGCTGATGTTGGGTTGGGCGACCACCTTCTTAGTGGCTTATGCGTTACGCCTGCCGGTGACTTATCAGCATGGGCGTTATTTGATTCCCGTCATTCCGATTCTCATCGTCGTGGGTGGAGGCGGGGCGGGGGATTGGGTGCAAGTGACGACGTCCACGCTGTGGCGGCGGGTGGTCAGCCGGGCATGGGTGCTAACGGTGGGCGTCGTCGCCATTGCATTTTGGCTCATCGGCCTGCGCGCATTAATCGCCGATAACCGGATCATCAACAGCGAGATGGCGGCAACGGCGAAGTGGGTAGCGTCCAACATTTCGCCCGGCACGTTGATAGCCGCTCATGATATTGGCGCGCTGGGCTATTTTGCTGATGTACAGTTGGTAGATTTAGCCGGACTGGTCTCGCCAGAAGTCATTCCGTACGTAGGCAACGACTCTCGATTGTGGGCTTTTGTGCAAAGTAGCGGCGCAAAGTATTTCATCAATTATCCGGGTTGGTGCCCGGCTTTCATTTCTGACGAGAAGCTGAAACTGGTATTTCAGACCGGGCCGCTTTGCGAGGTTGGCATCCCTCACATGGCCGTTTTTGCCCTTGAAATCCGTTAGGGTGCGCTCGCGTTTGCGCGCCGCCTAACGCTTGTGCTATACTCGTGTACCATGAGAATAAATACCTATCTGATTGCAGGTGGAGCATTTCATGGATAAGGCTGGCCTTCTAATAATTGATGATCATCCATTGTTTCGCCAGGGGTTGCGTGACCTGTTGCGTTCGGAGTCTGACCTGGTTGTGGTGGGCGAGGGGGCAGACGGCAAAGAAGCCCTGGAGCTTATTGCCTCTCTCAACCCCGATGTAGTTTTGATGGATATTAATTTGCCGGGGATGAACGGCTTGCAGGTTACTCGGCATATTAAGTCTGACCGCCGCAAGATCAACGTCATCATGCTCACAGCTTACGACGACTCGGAGCAGGCTCTGCACGCCTTCCGGGCCGGGGCGGCGGCGTACTGCCCGAAGGACGTTGAACCGACAAAACTGGTGGAAGTCATTCGCCAGGTTTTGCGCGGCCACTATGTCGTTGGCGATCAATTGTTTGACCGCGAGGGCATTGAAAGCTGGATGGACAAGGGCGTGAGCCAGATCAATCGCCCCTATGTTGACGACTCCCAGGAGCTATTTTCCCCGCTCTCGCCGCGAGAGATGCAAATTCTTCAGTATGTGACACGCGGCTTGAGCAACAAAGAAATTGCCTTTGCGCTAGGCATTAGCCATCAAACTGTCAAGAACCACATGACTGCGATATTGCATAAATTGGATGTTGAAGATCGCACCCAGGCGGCGGTTTATGCCCTGCGCCACGGTTGGGTGCGCCTTCAAGACTCGAAAGCTTAGCACGGAGTCGGAGCGACAATGGCCGGTAACGGTTTGCAAGAACTCATGGATTTCACTCGTGAAGAGGTAGAACGCACTCAGCGCGAGATGCGTGAAATTGCCCTGCTGGTGGAACAGAGCCGGGGCGAAGTGGATAAGCTGGCGCAACGCAACGCCACCATCAACAACCACTTGCGCCAGCTCCAGCAGAACTTCGATACGGTGCCGCGCAACGACATCAAGAATACGTACGATGCGGTTTTGGACGCCCAGCAAAGATTGTTTACGATGCGAGGCCAGCTTGAAAAACTTCAGAGCGATCAGGTCAGCCTCGACCGCTACGCAAAATACCTCAACACCGTTTTGGAAAACCTGGGGAATATCGCGCCTGGGGCTATGATGAAAGGGGCGGCCGCCTCTGCGCCCGGAGCCATCGGCGTCAGTGGCGGCACTGACCTGATCGTTCGCATCATTGACGCTCAGGAGGCCGAACGTCAGCGTATCTCAAAAACAATGCATGACGGTCCGGCCCAGTCTCTCACCAACTTTGTCCTGCAAGCCGAGATCGTCACGCGCCTGTTCGATAGCAACCCCGAACAAGCCCGTATCGAACTTCAGAATTTGAAAACGACGGCCACCTCCACATTTCAACGCGTGCGTGAGTTCATTACCGAACTCAGACCCATGATGTTGGATGACTTGGGACTGGTGCCAACCGTTCGCAGGTACGTCAAGGCATTTGAAGAGAAAAGTGGTATCCAGACCACGTTGACCATTACCGGCGAAGAACGGCGATTTGAACCGCATCGAGAAGTGCTGGCCTTCCGCGGCGTTCAAGAACTGTTGAGCAATGCTCGTGAGCATTCTCAGGGTAATCAAATTCGGGTGACGTTGGATATTGACGATCTTCGGGTGCGAATCACCGTTGAAGATAATGGCAAAGGCTTTGACGTTGCCGCCGCGCTGGTTCCCGAGCAAAAGCATATTGGGTTGAACACCCTGAAGGAAAAAGCCGAACTATTAGGCGGACAATTGCAGATTGACAGCACACTAGGGCAGGGCACAAGAGCCGCGCTTGAAATTCCGGTTGGCAGCATTAATGCTCTTATGTAGCTTTGCGCTCACCGTAGTCCTATTGCACTGTTGCTGATTTGCATTATAATTTTTTGGTGGTTGTATGTACAAACTTGAAACGAAAGGAGGTGAAAGCAAATGTTGTTTATCCCGAAGGAAAAAGGGCAAGGCTTGGTAGAATATGCGTTGATTCTTGTTTTGGTGGCCGTCGTTGTTATCGTCATTCTGGCGTTGCTCGGCCCGGCTATCGGTAACGTGTTCTCGAATATCGTTTCTAACATCTAACCATATTAGATGCTAGGCACATAGCCAATTGCCCAAAGTAGAGCCTCATCCCAACCGGGTGAGGCTCTATGTCTTAATCCTGAGAAAATCTGGCGGGCTGGCCGGGGCGGCGCTGGTTCGCTTGACTTTTCAACTGATCAAAGTATCATACTCCCTGTCGCAGGCTGTAAATCTGCTCTATAAGGAGGATGGAATGCAACGTGGTCGTTTGCTAATCTTGATAGGTCTCTTATTATTACTGGCTACTGTCGCGTTAGTTGTAGTCTTGTTCGGGCAGGGCATATTTAACCCTGGTGGGGGTGAGCCAACTCCCCCTGCTGTCGAAGGACAGACACAGGTCGCGCCGGTTGAGGTGACTCAAATTGTGATTGCGGTTCAGCCTTTGCCGCGCGGCCAACCCATTCCGGCTGAGGCCCTGGGGCTTGCGCCCTGGCCAGTAGAAGCCAGGCCAACCACCGCTATTACCGACACGGCCCTGGTCATCGGCAAGCTGGCTCGCTACGACATCGAACGCGGCGAACCGGTTTTGACCACGTTAATTTCTGATGGGCCTGATGGGTTAAGTTCAATCGGGTCAGATGCCGCACTGCGGATACCGCCCGGTCAGGTGGCGCTGGCCGTCCCACTGAACCGGCTTTCGGGCGTTGGCTACGCCTTGCAGGAAGGCGATCATCTGAATGTGTTGGTGTCGTTGTTGTTTGCAGACCTTGAAGAGGCCACCCAGACCATCACCCCAAGCACCGCCTCTTTGTTCACCAACGTCACTGCAGACCCTCTGACGGGCGCAACCACGTTCGCATTGCAACCCATTGGCGTTGAAGGGCAGGTTAAGTTCAGCGAAGGGGAAGGCGGGCTTACGATCCCGTTCTTTGTCCAGCCGTCCGAAGAACAGCGCCCGCGTTTGGTGGTTCAGCAAATTGTGCAGGATGCAGTTGTGTTGGGGGTTGGTAATTTTCAAGAGCTGGCAGACAATGAGCCAACACCTACGCCGTTGCCCGAAGGCACCGCGCCGCCGCCCCCGACTCCGGTTCCCCCGCCAGACATCATCACCCTGATCGTGTCGCCTCAGGACGCCGTCGTGTTGACCTACTTCCTGGATTCGAAGGCCCGCTTTACATTTGCCTTGCGAGCCGCCGGCGATACCACTCGTGTGGACACGGAGAGCGTGACATTGCAATACACCATTGAACGTTTCCGCATTTCAGTTCCGACACAATTGCCGTATGGGGTTCAGCCGGCAGTGCGCGATGTCAATCCGCCGGTGCTGCCTAACGACAACCCTCCGGTTATTATTCCCTTGCCTGATGGCACTTTCGTGTGCCTGGGAACCGGGTGTCCGTAGTCTAGTTCGTTACTTGTCATGCACAGCATTCTGCCCAAAAAGTGGAATGCTGTGCATTGAGTTTTACTGAGGTCGTTTAGAGACGATATGCCTCCTGGTCAAAAAATCAATGTGCTCATCGTTGATGATAGCGTTGAGTTTCGAGAAAACATAAAGAAACTGCTTCAGTTCGAGGCGGATATTGAGATCGTCGGCATGGCAAAGACCGGCCGGGAAGCCGTTGCGGCCGCCAAAGAGAAACGCCCCAACGTCGTGCTGATGGACATTAATATGCCGGACATGGACGGCATTACCGCGACCGAACTCATCGTCAAGGATGTGCCTTCAGCGCAAATCATTATTTTGTCGGTTCAGGGCGATCAAGATTACTTCCGGCGAGCCATGATCGCCGGGGCGCGCGATTTCTTGAACAAGCCGCCGTCTGGTGACGAGTTGATCAGCGCCATTCGCCGCTCTTACGAGATCAGCAAATCGCGAATTACGCCGGTGGTGGCCCAGTCAGCGCCGGGCGCAGGCGCTTCGGCGGCGGTGGCCACCGAAGGGAAAATCATTGCCGTTTACAGCGCCAAAGGCGGGGTGGGTTGCACGTTGCTGGCAACCAATCTGGCGCTGGCGCTTCATTCCGAAGAAACCAGGACGTTGTTGATTGATTGTAATCTCCAGTTTGGTGACCTGGCCGTTTTTCTGAATCTGAAGACCCAGCACAACGTCATCGAAATCTTCGAGCGGGCAGAAGAGCTGGATCAGGATTTTATCGCCAGCGTGACCATGCCTCACAACTCAGGGCTGAAGGTGTTGTTGGCGCCCTCCAGCCCGGAGCAGGCCGATGTGGTCACGGCGGCCCAGGTGAAAAAAGCCCTGGAAGCGTTGCGCCATCAATATGCTTATGTCATTGTTGATACCTCATCAGCCCTGACAGATATCATCCTCTCAATTTTCGATGTTTCAGATAAAATCGTTCTGGTGACAACACCAGACATTCCAGCCATCAAAGATGCCCGTATTTTTTTTGATCTGGTTGAGGCGTTGAACTACCCGGCTGACCGGGTGATGTTCGTTCTGAACAAAGTGGACAAACGCGGCGGCATCACGGCGGCGAATATTCAGGATTCAATCAAGCATGAAATTGTGGCCCAGATTCCGCTGGACGATCGTGTCCTGTATTCGATCAACAACGGCGTCCCAATCGTCGTCAATGGCCGCAACCTTCCGATCGCACAAGCCATTGTTGACATGGCCAACAAACTGAAGGCCAGCTTTATGCCGGTGGTTGAAAAGGACGCACCTTCTCAAGCGGCAACGGCGAGCGACGAAAAGAGCAAGAAGCCTGCTCCCCGCCGGCTGTTTGGGGGATAGTCTTGCCCGGTGTTAAACCTGGTGAGGAAAGGTGATGAGGCGTGTCATTACTAAAACGCATTGGTCAAACGGCATCCCAGCAATCTCCGGGAGCGCAACCCTCGGCGCCCGGCGGCGCTCCAAGCGGTGAACAAGCCTCGAAGCTGGGTGAACTTCGAATGCGCCGGACGGAGGCGCCCGCTGGCGGCCAGGCGGCGTCGAAGGACAATTATCTCGATCTCAAAACACGGGTGCAAAACAAGCTTCTGCAACAGCTCGACCCGTCCATGGATGTGACGCGCACCGCCGAAGTTCGAAAGACGATTGAAGACCTTTACGAGTCGATCCTCAACGAAGAAAACATCATCCTGGCCCGGGCTGAACGCAAACGCCTTTTTGAACAGATCGTAGCCGAAATTCTCGGCTTTGGGCCGCTGGAGCCTTTGTTGAGCGATGAGAGCATCACCGAAGTCATGGTCAACGGGTCCAAGAATCTGTACGTTGAACGGAAAGGCAAGTTACACCGGGTTCCGGTGACATTTGAAAGCGATGAACACCTGATGCGGATCATTGACCGCATCGTCGCCCCGTTAGGCCGCCGCATTGACGAGTCCAGCCCCTACGTAGACGCCCGCCTGCCCGATGGTTCCCGCGTGAACGCGGTAATCCCGCCCATCTCATTGGTCGGGCCAACTTTGACCATCCGGAAGTTTGCCAAGAAACCGATCACTGTCGAGCAATATATTGGCTTTGGGGCAATTACGCCTGAGGCGATGGAGTTCATGAAGGCCTGCGTGATTGCCCGCCTGAACATTGTGGTGTCGGGCGGCACCGGCTCCGGCAAGACGACTTTCCTCAATATCCTCTCCGGTTTCATTCCGGCCGACGAACGTATTCTGACCATTGAGAACGCGGCCGAGTTGCAGTTGCGCCAGGAGCATGTGGTGACGCTGGAGTCCAGGCCGGCCAATATTGAAGGCAAGGGCGAGGTCACCATTCAGCATCTGGTGGTGAATGCTTTGCGTATGAGGCCCGATCGCATCGTCGTCGGCGAGATTCGTGACGAGGCGGCTCTGGACATGCTCCAGGCCATGAACACCGGCCACGACGGCTCAATGACGACGGCCCACTCCAACGGCCCGCGCGACACTTTGTCCCGCCTTGAAACCATGACCCTGATGGCTGGCATGGACTTGCCCATTCGCGCCATTCGCGAGCAAATCTCGTCGGCGGTCAATGTGATCTGCCACCTGGAGCGGTTGCGCGACGGCTCGCGAAAGGTGACGGCCATTGCCGAAGTCCAGGGCATGGAAGGCGACATCATCACCACCACTGACATCTTCATCTTTGAACAAACCGGCATTGAAAATGGCCGGGTGGTAGGGCGGTTACGACCGACTGGCCTTCGCCCCAAGTTTATGGATCGCATCGAGGCCGCCGGCCTGCAACTGCCGCCGTCCATCTTCGGCATCGGCGATCGGCACCGCTATTAAAGCAATTGGGCCATTGAGTTTCTTGCGGCCTAAGGAGGTTGGTTATGAATCCGTTATTGTTGACTATCGTCGCCTTTGGCGGTTTGTTGTCTATCGGAATGCTGACGTACGGCATTATCTCTTCGCGCGGTTCATCGTCAGTAGTTCAGGAGCGTTTGGGCCGCTATGCCGAGACCAACATTCAAGCTGTTGCGACTCAAGCTTCGCCCACCCCCAAACCCCGCCAAAGCCCGCTGGGCGAACGGCTGAACGAGGCTTTACGCAACCTCAGTTTCTTTAGCAAAGTGCAGGACAACTTAAACGCCGCTGACCTCAAGTTGAATGTCGGCGAGTTTTTTGCCTTTGCCGCGATCACGACCATCGCCGGCGTGTTGTTGGGCGTGATCGTCACAGTGTTCCCCGATTGTTCGGGGAGCCAGTTGGGTTTTCTTCAGTGCCTTCTAACCCGCAGCTATGTTGACGCGCTGGTGTTGGCCATCGTTGGCGGCGGCGCGGGGGCGTTTGTTCCCAATTTCTACGTAGGCTTCAAGAAAGGCTCACGCCTCAAGGCATTTGACGGCCAGCTTGGCGACACACTGAACCTGCTGGTCAACGCCCTGCGGTCAGGCTACAGCATTCTGCAAGCCATGGAAGCTGTAGGCAAGGAATTGCCGCCGCCGATCTCGGTCGAATTCAAACGGGTGGTGCAGGAAATTCAACTTGGCCTGCCCATGGAAACAGCCCTCGAGCACTTATTGGCCCGCATCAGCAGTGAAGACCTGGACCTGGTTGTGACGGCGATCAACATCCAACGCGAAGTCGGCGGCAACCTGGCCGAAATTCTGGACGTTATCTCCTTCACTATTCGCGAACGCATTCGTATCAAGGGTGAGATCGCCACGTTGACCTCCCAGGGCATGGCAACCGGTTATGCCATCACCGGCATGCCGTTTGCTCTGATGCTCCTGCTGTGGTTTGTCAACCGCCCTTACATCAACGAGTTCTTTAGCAAGCAAAATAACACGCCTATCCCTTGTGGTTGGATGATGCTGATCCTGGCCTTGATCATGATTGCCGTCGGCGGCGCGAT